>NZ_JBSFBZ010000005.1:0-221199 GCF_053593195.1 Saccharopolyspora sp. NPDC002376 | reverse complement strand
CGACTGGCTCCTCAGCTGGGACCAGTGGACCGCGAAGTCGGCGGCCTGAGTGCCTGCCTTTGATCCGGGATTTTGATCTTTGATGCGCCGAAGTAGCAGTGTTCGAACACTGCTACGCACTCACGACGCCTTGCTGGGCATGACTGGGTGTATCGGAGGCCGCGTGAGCGAATCGGTGGTTGGGTCCGGGACTGATGTGCGTGCGGCGGCTCGGCGGTGGATCGCCGGGGACGTCGATCCGCGCACGCAGGCGGAGTTGCAGCAGTTGGTCGACGCCGATTCGCCGGAGCTCGCGGACCGGATGTCTGGGATGCCGCAGTTCGGCACCGCCGGTCTGCGCGCCGAGGTCCGCGCCGGAGCGAACGGCATGAACCGCGCGGTGGTCGTGCGCACCACCGCCGGGGTCTCCGAGTGGCTGACCGGGCACGGCTACGGCGGTGGCGTCGTAGTCGTCGGCCGGGACGCGCGGCACGGTTCGGAGGACTTCGCCACCGATGCCGCCGGAGTGCTGGCCGCAGCCGGTTTCGACGTGCGGCTGCTGCCCGAACCTCTGCCCACACCGGTGGTCGCGCACGCGGTGCGCGCGTTGGACGCGGTCGCCGGCATTCAGATCACCGCCTCGCACAATCCGCCGCAGGACAACGGGTACAAGCTGTACCTGCGCGGCGGCATCCACCTGGTGAACCCCACCGACGGCGAGATCGAGGCCGCGGTGGCCGCGACGCCAGCGGCGAATTCGGTGCCCCGCGCGGAGACCTGGACGATCCACGAGTCCGCGTTGGACGACTACCTGACCCGGGTCGCGACTTTGCCGCGCGGCGACGCCCGCAGCCTGCGCATCGCGGCAACCGCACTGCACGGCGTCGGCGCGCAGCCACTCCGGGAAGCGTTGCGCCGCGCAGGTTTCGAGGACGTGCACCTCGTCGCGTCCCAAGCCGAGCCGGATCCGGACTTCCCCGCCGTCGGATTCCCGAACCCCGAGGAGCCGGGGACGACGGACGCGTTGCTGGCGCTGGCCGCCGAGGTCGACGCGGACCTGGCGATCGCACTGGACCCGGATGCCGACCGGTGCGCGCTGGGCGTGCCGGTGGACGGCACCTGGCGGATGTTCCGCGGCGATGAGACCGGTGTCCTGCTGGCCTGGCACATCTTGTCCACTTTGGATCGATCGGTGACGCCGGATCCGCTGGTGGCCACGACGATCGTGTCCGCGACCATGCTGCGCTCCATCGCCGCGGAGTTCGGCGTCCGCTACGACGAGACGCTGACCGGGTTCAAATGGCTGGTGCGCGCAGGAGACGGCGTGGGCACCGGACTGATCTACGCCTACGAGGAAGCGCTCGGCCACTGCGTCGACCCGGATTTCGTGCGCGACAAGGACGGCATCTCCACCGCGGTGCTGTCCAGCGATCTGGCCGCCACGCTGAAGGCCGCCGGACGCAGCCTCCCGGAACTGCTCGACGAACTGTCCACCGCGCACGGCCTGCACCGGACCGGGCAGATCTCCGTTCGCGTCTCGGACCTGAGCGTGATTCCGCGGATCATGCAGCGACTTCGCGAAACACCACCTGCTCGGCTCGCCGAGACCACTGTGGACGTTCAGGACCTGCTGCCGGACACCGATGCCCTGGTGATCACCGGCGCCGGAGGTCTGCGCGTGGTCATCCGGCCGTCCGGGACCGAACCGAAGCTCAAGTGCTACCTGCAAGTCGTCGAGCAGGTCGATGCGCTGCCCACGACGAAGCAGCGCGCCGCGGGCCGGCTCGCCGCGCTGGAGCGCGCCGTTTCCGAACTCGTGCGAGGAGACTGAATGCCCCGCCTGCTGATCGTGCACCACACCCCGTCGCCGGGCATGCAGGCGATGTTCGAGAAGGTCGTCGAGGGCGCGACGACCGACGAAATCGAGGGCGTCGAGGTGGTGCGCCGCGCGGCGCTGAACGCCACCGCGTCCGACGTGCTCGAGGCGGACGGCTACCTGCTGGGCACCCCGGCGAACCTCGGCTACATCAGCGGCGCGCTCAAGCACTTCTTCGACACGATCTACTACCCGTGCCTGGATTCGACCGCGGGCCGACCGTTCGGCTACTACGTGCACGGCAACGAGGGTGTCGAAGGCGCGCAGCGCGCGATCCGCTCGATCACGACTGGACTTTCCTGGCAGCAGGTCGCTGAACCGGTCACCGTGCTGGGCACGCCCGAGAAGTCCGACTTGGCGGCCTGCTGGGAACTCGGCGCGACCATCGCTGCCGGCCTCATGGACGTCGATTGATCCGCAGGACTCCCTGTTTTGCCTGGCCAGTGCCCGTGAGCGCTTTGGGCTGCCGTAGCGACCCGAAGTGCTCACGGATCCTTTGATCCCAATGGAGCCGTTTTCGCTTGTGGGGCAGCGGAAGAACCCCAGTTGATCTTGATCCGAGCTGGCCGAGTAACCTGATCGTGTCGTCGGGGCGCGCCCCTTGACGACCGGGGCGCCCTGGGCAAAGCCCGCCTTCCCTCATCAACGTGCGATGTTCGGGGCGCCCCTCCTCGCGCTCGGTAACCGACCGAATCCCGCTCAACTGCCCCGTTCAGACCACCCCAGTGCATCCATGCAGGGCCTCCAGCAGCATTTGCATGGCCGGAGGGGTTACGCTGCGACAGTGAGTGAGGAAACGATCCGACTCGAACTCGACGATTCCGGCGTCTCGGTGGATCTTCCACGGCCCCCTGGTTCACACGATCAGGTTCAGGGCGTCCCCTACCGACCTGTCGAGTTCCGCGACAACGACCTACCGGCCGCTTTGGAGCGTTCCGCCAAGTGGCTCCGCGAAGCCCAGGAATGGCTGGGGGAGCCCGTCGACGTGATCGCAGTCCACCTGGATTACGACGACGGCGAAGGCGCCCCGTACTACGACCTGAAGTTGCTCTGCAACGACGAAGACCTGGCGGGCGCACCGATCGCGCTGCGCAAGCTACAAGGCGGCCCAGTCGGCTGACCACCACCCCAACCGAAGCAGGAACTCGGTGGCCCGGCCGGAAATCCCGACCGGGCCACCGCTCGTCCGGGCCGAACTCTCTCGAAGTACCGGGGCTCTGGAGCGTTTCAGATACCGCTCCCCCGGCATGAATGCGGAGATCAAGCCTTCGGCTTCGCCCAGGACTCCAGAAGAACGGCGACGTCGGTGAGCTCGCGCTGGTCCCGACCGACCTCCCGGACCAGGTCCAGGGCCGCGTCGTCGCTGGCTTCCACCCACCAGCCGTTGAGGTCGCACATCGCCACCGCGGCCACCCACGCCAACCGCCAGTTGCCCTCGGCCAGCGGGCGGGTGCGGACGATCGAGTCCAGCAGCGCGGCGGACTTCAGCCACAACGTCTCGTAGGCCGGAACGCCGAACATCTCGGCGTGCGGCCGGTACGCCGCCGCGTCCAGCAGGCCGCCGTCCCGCACCATCAGGTCGCCGTCGGTCACCGCCGTGGCGAGCAGGAGCAGGTCCGACGTGTCGAGGTAAACGATCACGTTCTCAATAGTCGATCATGCGCTGCCGAGCTTGTCCAGCAAGCCCCGATAGCGGGGCAGCACCCGCTGCACGACCTCGTCGAGCTGCTGCTCCTTCTGCTGCCGCGCCCAGCGTTCGGCCAGCGCACTGCGCACGACCTCCTGCTTGGACCGACCTTCGGCCGCCGCCAGCTCGGCGAGCCGCTGGTTCTCTTCCTCGGTGAGGCGCAGGGTCATGGCCATGCGCTAGATGGTATCGCGCTGATACCACTCGTTGAAGGCGATAGTTTCGGTCAATGGCTAGACCGCGAGCGCACGACGACGCCCTGCGTACCCGGTTGCTGGACCGGGCGGGCGAGCTGCTGTCCGCGCAAGGCCCTGAAGGACTGAGCCTGCGACGACTGGCCGCGGACGTCGAC
Source organism: Saccharopolyspora sp. NPDC002376 (assembly GCF_053593195.1). Lineage (NCBI taxonomy): Bacteria > Bacillati > Actinomycetota > Actinomycetes > Pseudonocardiales > Pseudonocardiaceae > Saccharopolyspora > Saccharopolyspora sp. NPDC002376. The sequence goes on along the minus strand of NZ_JBSFBZ010000005.1, from coordinate 217,305 downwards.
ACCTCCACCACCGCGGTGTACTCGCTGTTCGGTGGCAAGCCGGGGCTGGTGCGGGAGCTGTACGTGGAGGGCTTCCGGCGGCTCGGCGACCGAATGGAGCAGGTGGCGCGCACCGGATCACCGGTGGAGGACCTGTGCGCGCTCGGCCTGGCCTACCGGGAGAGCGCGCTGGCCAACCCGCACTTCTACTCGATCATGTTCGGCCGAGCGGTGCCCGACTTCGTCCCGGACGAGGAGGCCGCGGCCACCGCGCTGCGCAGCATGCGCCCGCTGCAGGAGGTCGTCGCGCGGGGCATCGAGCAGGGCGTGCTCATCGACGCCGATCCGGACGAGATCACCTTCGCCGCCTGGTCGCTGGTGCACGGCCTGATCTCGCTGGAGCTGCTCGGAACCGCGCTCGCCGGGAACGCGGACAGCGCCCGCTACGAACGGGCGCTGACGAACGGGATGGTCGGCTGGATGCGCTGACCCCGAAGCGACGGGGGGTTGCTTTCGGGGCCAGCGCGCGTCGTGTCCGATCTGGCGGGTCTCACCACACCGAGCACGACAACTCGTGGTGTCAGCCGAGCGCGTTGTGGAGGGCGGTCACCAGCTCGCCGTCCGGGGTGTCACCGTCCATCGACCAGACCATCGCACCGCCGAGGCCCTGCTGCTTGAGGTACTCGACCTTGCGGGTGATCTCGGTGGCGTCGTCGAAGGTCCAGAACGTGGTGCCGTCGAAGAGCCAGGCGAAACCGGCCTTGTCGTCGCGGTGCAGGGTGAACTGGCCGGCCTTGGCCTTGAGCACCTTGTAGTCCTCGATGCCGGCCTCGTAGGTGGCCGGCGCGGGGCCGGTGGAGTTCTGGAACAGGCCGTCGTCCTCGTTGGTCACGCCCGTCCAGCCGCGCCCGTAGAACGGCACGCCGAGCACCATCTTGTCGTCCGGTGCCCCGGCATCGCGCCAGGCCTTGACCGTCTGGTCGATGCTCCACTTCTCCGGTGACGGGTCGCCGTCCGGGCTGAGGATCGCCGACTGGTGGTTGGTCGTCGGGTCGTAGGCGCCGTGCAGGTCGTAACCCTGGATGGTGCCGAAGGTGAGCAGGTCGAAGACCTTGGGCACCTCGTAGCCGGCCTCGATCTTGGCCGGGTCGGCGGGCAGGAAGGCACTGATGTCGTAGTTCTTGCCGAGCTCCTGGCCGACGGCGTCGAGCTGGGTGCGCCACTCCTGCAGCAGCGCGGTGTAGTTCTGCTTGTCGGCCGGATCGACGACGTTGCCGGGGCCGCCCTCGGACGCGGGCCACTCCCAGTCCAGGTCGACGCCGTCGAAGATTCCGGCGGCCACGCCTTCACCGCCCTGCGGCTCGCCGATCTGCGGCAGGTTGCCGCGGAACCACATGTCGATGCAGGACTTCACGTGCGCGGCGCGCGATTCGGGGGTTGCCGCCGCGGCGTGGAAGTTCTTCGACCAGGTCCAGCCGCCGAAGGAGATGTAGACCTTGAGGTCCGGGTACTTGTCCTTGAGCTGCTTGAGCTGGTTGAGGTTGCCGGCCAGCGGCTGGTCGTAGGCGTCGGCCTGGCCGCTGACGCTCTGCTCGGCGGTGAAGCGGCGCTGGTAGTCGGCCCAGGCGTCGCCCTCGCCGGCCTGGTTGACCTGGAAGCACTGGCCGGAGGCGTCGATGTTGCCGAATGCGTAGTTGAGGTGGGTCAGCCGGCCTGCGGCGCCGGAGGTGTCGATGTTCTTGACGAAGTAGTTGCGATCGTAGATCGACCACTGGGTGAAGTAGCCGACCTTGCGGGCGGCGGCCTGCGGTTGGGGGGCTGCGGGGGTGTCGGTGGCGTCCGCCGGGGAGGCCAGGACCGGCAGTCCCAGCGCGAGGACCGCGGAGAGCAGCACCGGGAGTCGGAACGGGAACCGTCGTCTTCGGCTGAACATGGCGACTCCTGCTTCATCGGGGGGATCGCTTCATGTGGTATAGACCATATTCTGATCAGGTCTAGACCAGCTATCGCCCGTCCAGCCGAACCCGCTTGCTCCCCGGTTTTTCATGGTGAAGGGCACCTTTTGGCAAGCCGACCACCCCCGAGGAAGCGCTTCGCGCCACGGTGTTGAACGGCCTGAAGGTGCCCTTCACCGTTCACATCACCGCGTGATGAGCCGGGAAATGCGAAAGGATCCCGATTTCGGGGAAATCGGGATCCTTTTGCCGCGGAAATGTGGGAACGGGTCAGACCGTGCCGTACTCGCGGTCTCCCGCGTCGCCGAGGCCCGGGACGATGTAGCCCGACTCGTTCAGGCGCTCGTCGATGCTCGCGGTCACGATGCGCACCGGGAGACCGGAATCCTCCAGCTTCTGGACGCCTTCCGGGGCCGCGAGGGTGCAGATCGCCGTGACGTCGGTGGCGCCGCGGTCAGCCAGGATCCGGATCGTGTGGACCATCGAACCACCGGTGGCCAGCATCGGGTCGAGCACCATCACCGGGCGACCGGACAGGTCGGCGGGCAGCGACTCCAGGTACGGCGTCGGCTGCAGGGTGGTCTCGTCGCGCGCCAGGCCGACGAAGCCCATCTGCGCCTCCGGGATCAGCCGGTGCGCCTGGTCGGCCATGCCCAGCCCGGCCCGCAGCACCGGCACCAGCAGCGGCGGGTTCGCCAGCCGGTAGCCGTCGGTGCGCGCCACCGGGGTGTGGATCGGCTCCACCGCCACCTCGGCTTCCCGCGTGGCCTCGTAGATGAGCATCAGGGTGAGCTCTTGCAACGCGGCGCGGAACGCGGCGCTGTTGGTGCGCGCGTCACGCATGGTGGACAGCCTTGCCTTCGCCAGGGGGTGGTCCACGACCCGAACATCCATGACCGACAACAGTAACGGCCGCCCACCGGATCCACGTCGCAGCTGCTCGACAACGTGTCGTCGGTCGCAACCACCCGCTGCGCAAAGTCAACCACCGATCACCAGGCGCCATACCTCCACCGGCCCGGGGACCACAGTTTCAATTGAAACTGCAAATTCCACCCACGGCGGATCACAGTTTCAATTGAAACTGTAGATCCACTCGGACACGGCACCGGCGTGTCGGACCCCGACACACCGGGACCTGTGGAGAAGTCGGTGAGGTTGTGGATGGATCACGTGATTTCAATAATTGGAAATCAGGGGTCCGATTTCCAATTATTGAGTTTGCGTTGACCCGGGCCATGTCTGGGTGGTGGCGAGGCCTCGGACCAGGAGGTCGAGGCCGAACTCGAAGCGCTCGTCGTCGGTGCCGTCCATCAGGACCGGGAGCAGAGCCGTGATCGTCGGGAAACGCTCGGGCGGGAGCTCGGCGAGGTACTGCCCGACCTGCGCGAAGCGCTCGTGGCGTTCGGCGTCGCTGAGGTCGAAGTCCGCGGTGCGCTCGAAGGCCACCGCCGTGCCGTAGAGGGCGAGGATGTCCGCCGCGAAGGCCACCGCGCGATCCGGCATCCCGGCCGAGCGCAGGACCGTCATCATCGTCTCGCTGACGACCAGCGCATTCGGACCGGTCGGCGCCGGGGTGCGCATGACGACCTGGGCGATGCCGGGGTGGGCGCTGAGCACCGCGACCTGCTGGCGGATCAGCTCCTTGATCTGCTCCTCCCACTTCTCCGGGTCGGGTTCCGGCAGCGCGAGCTCGCCGATCACCAGGTCGAGCATCAGCTCGTGCAGCTCGTCCTTGTTGCGGACGTAGGCGTACAGCGAGGCCGCACCGGTGCCGAGCCGCTGCGCGACCTTGCGCATGCTGACCGCGTCGAGTCCTTCGGTGTCGAGCAGGTCGAGCGCGGTGCGCACGATCAGCTCCAGGCTCAACGGCTGCTTCACCGGCCGCTCGCGCTCAACGCGCTGCCGCCAGGGCGGGACGGGCACGGACATCGGTCTCCCCACATCAGAACACTGCTCTTGCCGCGAACACCGTACTTGACGCGAACACTGTTCGAGTGTAGAACAGTGTTCGCCACACGAACACTGTTCGCAAAGCGGGGTCACCGAAATGCCCGAACGCACTCCCGTCCTGATCGTCGGCGCCGGGCTGGCCGGTCTGTCGACCGCCGTTTTCCTCGGCATGCACGGCACTCCGTCGCTGGTGGTCGAGCGCCGCTCGGGCACCTCGACCCAGCCGAAGGCACGCGGCCAGCTGCACGACGCGATGGAAGCGCTGGGCTACGCCGGGCTGGCCGACGCCATGGTCGAAGCCTCACCGCGGGATCAGGGATTCCTGCTGCGAATAGCGGAAAGCGCGAGCGGCCCGGTGTTCCGCGAGATCCTGCACGACACCTTCGTGCCGCTCGACGAGCTGACGCCCGCTCGCTCGGCGGACGCCAGCCAGGCCAACGCGGAGCGCATCCTCGCCGAGCGCGCCCGCGAACTGGGCGCCGAGATCTGCTTCTCCACCAAGCTGGAGTCGTTCGAGCAGGACGAATCCGGGGTGCGCGCGGTCCTCTGCGACGCCGCCGGGACCCGCGAGGTGCACGCCGACTACCTCGTGGCCGCCGACGGTCACCGCAGCCCGATCCGCGAGCAGCTGGGCATCGGCACCCACGGCCGCGGCACCGTGCAGAGCACGATCCTCTGGCTGATCCGCACCGATCTGACGTCCGTCGTGGGCGACCGCCAAGTCCTCTACAACGTGGTGAACCCGCAGGTCTCTGGGGGCTCGGGGGTGCTGGTCAGCACCGACCACCCGGACCAGTTCGTGGTCGGCGTCGTTTACGACCCGGAGCGGGAAGGGCTGGCCGACTTCCCCGAGGAGCGCGCCATCGAGCAGATCCGGATGGTCGTCGGTGTACCCGACCTGGAGCTGGAGGTCCTCGAAGCCGACTTCACGACCACCGGCATGCACGTCGCGGACCGGTTCTCCAGCGGCCGGGTGCACCTGATCGGCGACGCGGCGCACACCATGCCTCCACAGGGCGGGATGGGTGGCAACACCGCGATGCTCGACGGCTTCTACCTGGCGTGGAAGCTCGCCGCGGTGCTCCGGGGCGAAGCCGGTCCTGGGTTGCTGGACAGCCACGACGTCGAGCGGCGCCCGGTGGGCGAGCTGATCGCGAACAACCAGTACATGAACGCCATCGTGCGCAGCATGCCGCACCTGATGCGGCCGGACGACACCCCGCCGATCGAGGACGCGAACATCCTGATGTTCGGCTACCGGCACAACGGCGCAGTCGTCGCGGAACCGGGCGACGAGGGCGAACTCCTGGAGGAGCCGTACAAGCCGACCGGTCGCCCCGGCTCGCGCGCCCCGCACGTCCGACTGTCCACACCGGACGGAGAGCGGTCCACCATCGACCTGTTCGGCCGGGAGTTCGTCCTGCTGACCGAGTCCGAGTCCTGGGCCGGCGTGGCCGAGAAGCTGGCCGAGGACCTGGGGATCCGCCTGCGGGCACAGCTGCTCGGCGGCGAGGTGTCCGGCGACTGGACCGGCAAGTACGGCGTCCCCACCGACGGAGCCGTCCTGGTCCGCCCGGACCGCTTCGTCGCCTGGCGCAGCCAGGCCCCGGCTCCGCCGCCGACCTGGAGAACGCCCTGCGCACGGTCCTCGACCGCTAACCCGGCCGAGGGAAGCCGCTAGGCCGTGAGCACTTTCTGGTGCCGTAGCACCACAAAGTGCTCACGGGCCACACCTGGCGGAAACGCCAGACCTGGCTCGGCGGTGGTCAATTTCGCGAGAAATTGGCACCCTCTCCCGCGGCTCACGGATGGAGGACGACCTTGGTGTAACCCTCGATCCTCTGGTCGAACTTGCGGTAGGCGTCCGGGGCGTCGGAGAGGGACAGCTCGTGGGACACCACGAAGCTCGGCTTGGCCCGGCCCGCGATGATCATGTCGCGCAGCTGGCGGTTGTAGCGCTTGACGTTGCACTGACCGGTCCCGATGACCTGGCCCTTCTCGAACATGCGCCCCACCGACACCAGCAGCATGCCCTTCTTCGCCTCGTCCGTCGGACCACCGGGGTCGGCCGGCACGTACAGACCCGGCACTCCCAGCCGACCGGTCGGGCGGACCGTGTCGATCAGCGAATTCAGCACCACGGCCGGTTCCTCCTTGGTGCCATCGCCGACCTGCGCCTGGTAACCGACCGCGTCGATGCCCTTGTCCGTCCCCTCCCCGGCGGTCTGGTCCTTGATCATCTGAACCGGGTCGCCCTGCGAGAAGTCGATCGGGATGGCACCTATCTCCTCCGCCTTGGCCAGCCGCTCCGGAATCCGGTCGACGCTGAACACCCTCGCGGCCCCGCGCAGCAGCGCCGAGTAGGCGGCCATCAACCCGACCGGTCCGGCCCCGTACACCACGACGCTCTCCCCCGGCGAGACCTGCGCGAGCTCGCAGCCGTGGTACCCGGTCGGGAAGATGTCGGCGAGCAGCACGAAGTCGGCCTCGTGGCTGCCGTCGGCGGGCAACTTCAGGCAGTTGAAGTCGGCGAAGGGAACCCGCAGGTACTCTGCCTGCCCACCGGTGTAGGGCCCCATCGCGACGTAGCCGTAGGCACCACCGGCGAAGCCCGGGTTGACGGTCAGGCAGAACCCGGTGTCGCCCGCCATGCAGTTCTTGCAGAACCCGCAGGCGACGTTGAACGGCATCACCACGCGGTCACCGCGGTTCAGGCTCGTCACCCCGGAACCGAGTTCCTCGATGATGCCCATGTTCTCGTGCCCGAACACGATGCCCGGCTCGGCGGCCGTGCGGCCCTCGTACATGTGCAGGTCGGAGCCGCAGATGGCAGTCGAGGTGACCCGCACGATCACGTCGTTGGGGTGCTGGATCGTCGGCCGGTCCACTTCGCCGACTGCCACCGAGAACGGCTCCTGGTACACGACTGCCTTCATGTCAGACCACCTCCGGGTGAAGACGCGCGTTTCCCCTATCCGTGCCGACTCGGGACTACCCGGTACCAGGCAACCCGAGACACGGATGGGCGTCACCCGAACGAGGGTTGCTCGAGAAGTTGACGGTGTTGGGCCGTTCGGGGGCAATGGGTGGCGTTCCGCGGTGAGTGACGGTCAGGATGGGGGTCCGCCGCCGACGGACTGAAGGGAGTCGTTGTGCGGCGTCGTTCTTTTCTTCGGGCTGCCGTGATCGGTGGCGGGGTTGCCGCTTTCACCGGTGGGTTGTGGACCGGGGCCGCCGTGGGCGGGCCGGTTCGGCGGATTGCTGAGAGTCCTTACGGGCCGCTGCTGGGCGCGGATGACAACGGGATCGAGCTGCCGAAAGGCTTCACCAGCCGCGTCATCGCGCACTCCTCCGACAAGGTCGCGGGCACCGACTACACCTGGCACGACGCGCCCGATGGCGGCGCGTGCTTCGTCGACGGGGACGGTTGGATCTACGTGTCGAACTCCGAGGTCGAGCCCGGCGGTGGCGTTGGGGCGATCAAGTTCGACGCCAGCGGCAACGTCACCGACGCCTACCGGATCCTCGAAGACACCCGGCGCAACTGCTCGGGCGGCGCAACTCCTTGGAACACCTGGCTTTCCTGCGAGGAGGTCAGCTACGGGTACGTCTTCGAGACCGACCCGTGGGGCGTCAAGGAAGCCGTGCGGCGGGATGCGATGGGCAGCTTCAACCACGAAGCCGCGGCGTGCGATCCGGATCGGAAGGTCATCTACCTGACCGAGGACGAACCGGACGGCTGCTTCTACCGATTCCGTCCGAACACCTGGGGCGACCTGGGAGCGGGCGGACTGCTGGAGGTGTTCGTCGCCGGGGAGGAGACCTCCGGCGAGGGCAGCTGGGTGAAGGTGCCGAACCCGACGCCGGACGAGGGCGACACCCCGACCCGCGAGCAGGTCGACGACGCGAAGCACTTCGACGGCGGCGAGGGCTGCTACTACGCCTCCGACCGGTGCTGGTTCACCACGACCGGCGACACCCGCGTGTGGCAGTTCAACGTCGCCGACGACACCTTCGGGCTCGCCTACGACGGCGGTGGGGGCCTGGGCGCCGTCGACAACATGACCGGGAGTTCCTTCGGCGACCTCTACGTCGCCGAGGACGGCGACAACATGGAGGTCTGCATCATCACCCCGGACGACGTGGTGGCGCCGGTGCTGAGGGTGAACGGGCACGACTCGTCCGGGCTCACCGGGCCGGCGTTCAACCCGGCGGGCGACCGGATGTACTTCTCCTCGCAATACGGCCCGTCCGGCGAGTTCTCCGACGGCTACACCTACGAGATCACCGGACCGTTCCGCCACTGAGTGCCCTTGAGTCTTTTGGGTTGCTGTAGCTGGCCAGAAGACTCAAGCCCCCGTGACCGGGGAAATCCGGCCCCAGCTGGATGCCGACGAGGCACGGGGGGTGTTCGTCGATGTCCCACAGGAGCCGGTGGCGGCCCACATACTCCGCCACCGGCTCCTCCGGCCACCGGATCACGTTTTCGGGCGGGGGTTCGTCCACAGTTTGTTTTGAAGCTGTGGGATCCCCGGGACGGTCCGCAGTTTCAATGGAAATTGCGGGGATACGGGGACGCGTGGTCCGGGCGGTGCGCTCGGCTTCCAGGGTCTCACTGAGCTGCCAGACCATCACCGCGCCTGGCCCGGCGCCCGCGTGCTGACCGTTGCCGCCTCGTATGGGTATGAGTGCGAGAATTCCTACTGCCATTGAGGACACTACGAAGACGATGAAGTAGACGTTGGGGTTCTGCACGAGGTCGAACAGGTTCATCGCGCACCTCCGGATGCCGCGTCGCGACGGGATCTGGCTTCGTTCCAACAGGTTTCACAGGTGGGATCGAGCCAATCGCGCTCGGTCGGCGAACCGACGGTGATGCTCAGCCCGCACAAGGTGTCCCGCTCCTGACCCGACCGTGGCAGTTCATCGGGCTCCAAACCGTGCCGAAGCCCGCTGGCGGGCCGCCAGTAGGCGATCAATCCCTGCGGCTGGAAGATGTCGGACACGTTGCCTCCCAAGGGAAATCGAAGGGGGGAAGGCAGTGGCCCCAGCCCGTGGCCGGGGAGGGACGACCAGGGCCACCGCCGATCAGTAACAGTGCGTATTGCTATCGTTACCGCCTGCCCCGACCATATGGCACGCCTTGTTAATTACACAGTCGTATCAACCGATCGAGTTTGATCTCGTGCGTGCGGATCACACGGAAGGAGAACCATGGCACCGACCTCCCCAACCGTTGCGGCATGGGAACTCGGACTGCGCGTGCGCAACAAAAGAGACGAAGCCGGACTCAGCGGCGCAGGCGCCGCAAAGAAGATCGGCATCGCCGCTGCCTACCTGTCCGATGTGGAGCGCGGGAAGAAGAATCTCTCAGCAGACCGACTGGAGATCCTGATCGAAATCTACGAGTTCGCGGAGGATGAGGCCGAAGAACTCCGCAACCTGCGCGAAGACGCAACACGTCGCGGCTGGTGGAACAAGTACACCGCGATCTTCAACACGGACATGATCCGGTTCTTCGGCTTCGAGCACGGCGCCGACAGCCTGCACACGTACGACAGCGACCTGATCAACGGTCTGCTGCAAACGAAAGACTACGCACGGGCGGTCATCGAATCCGGCAGCCCGAATGTTCGGCTCGCCGAAGCAGACCGCCGTCTCAACGCGAGGCTCGCCCGCCAGCAGCGTCTCGTCGGAGACTCCCCGGTACAACTCGTCTCAGTGATGAGCGAGGCTGCCCTGTACCAGCAGATCGGCGGTCGGCATGTCCTAGCCGAACAGCTCAAGCACCTGGAACGATCGATCGAGGCCCTGTGGGAGACGCTGGTGCTGCAGATCGTCCCGTTCGAAGCCACCGGACATCACGCGATGGGAGGGTCCAGCTTCTACCTGATGACCTTCCCCAGCGGGCAGCTGCCAACGCTCCTGTGGCAGGAAACCGTGACGTCGACCCAGCTGATCTTCGATCCGATGATGGTCCGGGAGTACGGCCTCGCCCATGCTGAAGCCGGTAAGCGCGCTCTCAGCAGGGAAGACTCGCTGAAGCGGATTCGCGACGCCTACCAGCGCTTGTGATCGCGACGTAAGGTGAGCGCATGCAGCACGATCGATCGTCAGGCTTAGCGACGGCCGAATGGCGCAAGTCCAGCCGCAGCGCGAACAACGCATCATGCGTCGAGGTCGCGGTCACGCCTGAGCTGGTGGGCGTTCGCGACACCAAGGACCGCGCCGGCGGGACCCTCACCTTCAGCCGGTCTCAGTGGGCTGGGTTTTTGACTGCTGTTCGGCGGGGTGGCTGATCAGCGGTTGCGCCAGAGGAGGGTGTAGCGCCAGAAGAGGCGGCGGTGGAGGACTGATCCCGGGAGGATTTTCTCCGCTGCGGCGCGGATTTCCGACAGCGTGTCCGCCGGGTCTCTGATCGGCATGCCCTCGTCGTGGGGCTTGCCCGCTCTGCCTCGCGCGGCCTTGTAGGCACCGACCGCCGCGTTCGCCGGGAGCGTCACCGCATCCAGGGCGAAGTCTGTCCGGGTCGACTTTCGGTAGTGGCCGACGACGGCGAGAGTTCCGCCTGGCCGCACCAGCTCAGCCAGGCGGGTCAACACCGGGCGCAGCGGCATGTGGTGGACGCTCGAAATGGCGGTCACCGCGTCGTAGCCGGACGGATCCAGCTCGAGGTCGGGATCGAGCAGGTCACCGCACAACCACCGGACGTTTGTCGCGTTCGACGCACTGCTGGCGCGCTCGATCATCTCGGCCGAGACGTCCACCGCATCGACGCGCTCCGCCCGTTCCGCGAGCTGCCGGACCAACTCACCGGTTCCGCACCCGACGTCGAGAACCCGCGCGCTCCGCAGCGGCAACTGCCGCAGCAACCACGAGTGGTAGTGCGCGTTGTGGTCCCACAACAACGCCTGCGGTAACTGCACCCGAACCTCCACGCCATCCACCGACGAACCGTGACACCCCGATCACCCCCACCGAGCCGTTCCCCTGTCTGCCCGACCGGGACCACCGGGCGCCGATTCCACTCGTTCAAGGCCACCCCGTCACATCGGACCGTGATCCATCCGTTCGGATGGAGATCTACCGCCTCCTCACCCGACCGAGACCAGCTCACCCCGCGTTCCGCCAGGTGGCGTCAACTTCGCGAGAAATTGACGTTCACCCGGGTGACGGTCAATTTCTCGCGAAATTGGCACCCAGCCCGACAGGAAGGCGAGCCGGGCTCCGGCATTGGGGGTCTCCAAATTTCCCTAAAGTTGGGAGGTTCTGCGCGACGCAGCCCCGGTCCGTGCTCGCGTCTAAAAAGCTGATCCGGACGCCCTTCGCGAGCCCAGCCGCGTTCGCGTCTCCGGCTTCCTTCCCCTTGCCGTACCAGCTGATCAGCACCGCCCACTTGCCAGCCAAGTCACCGGTCGGACTGGCGTCGGCGGTCGTGGTGATGCCCTGCGGGTACCAGGACTACCGTCGTTCACTCCCCTTGCTGACCACCGCAGGGTTCCCGGGTGAGGTCGGATTCGGCCAGCGCGGGTTGCGCGCCGGGCAGGCAGGACAGCACGAGAGCGGCGGATACCGCTGCGAACAAAGGAATTCTGCGCACCCGATCTCCTCATGTCGGCCTTCCGCGTCCACGAGGCTATCGATCGGAAAGCGGCCCAAAAGCCGCATCCGGATTCCACCGCGCTGCCGGGTCAGTCCGCCGCGTAGAGGTCGAGGTTGCCGGAAAGCGCGGCTACCATCGCTGCGCGTGAACCCACGCCGAGCTTGGTGAAAATGCGTCGCATGTGGGCGGAAACCGTGTAGAGGCTGATGTCCAGGACCGCGGCGATCGCGCGGTTGGTGTAGCCCAAACCGACCATCCGCGCAATCTCCCGCTCCCGCGGGCTGAGCAGTTCGTCGACCTTCGGCGCAACCGGCACCAGCAGGCAGCGCACGCCGAGATCAGTGATGTCCAGCAGTGGTTTTCGCGCACCGCGGTTCGGTCCGGCGATCTCGCCGACCCGGCGCACCAGCGCGCGCACCAGGTGTTGGATCAGCTCGTCGGAGTGCAGGTCAGGGCTGCGCCGGGTCTGCTCCGGCAGTTCTCGTTCGACGCGCGGAATCGGCGTTGCAGTCGCGTCTTTCGTCAATGCAACCGGCCTCCCCAGAACCAGGTCGGGCGGCGGGTCGCGCCACCTCGGAGTGGCCCCGCACCCCCCACGCCAGGCCGATGCGGCGTCCACCGCATTTCGTACCAGCAAAGCCAACATCGTCCATCCGCGCATCGTCGATTCGTGTGACACGCAGGCTGACTAATCCTGAAAGGCGGCATCAGAACGTGTGACTACCACCCGAATGCCGCTTGAAATGGACTGTTCGCACGCGCTCACCCACGACCGGCCGACAACTCCGCCGGCCGCGGTGCAGGACAGGAGGACCACCATGAGTCGCTACCGAGCGGTCGACGGGGAGCTGGAGGACGAGCTGGCCCGCGAGCTTGAGGACGAGTTGGAAGGCGAGTTCGAGGACGAGTTCGAAGACGAGGACTTCGCCCGGGAGCTCGAGGACGAGATGGAGGACGAGTTCGAGGACGAACTCGAGGACGAGCTGGAAGGCCTGGTCCAGGAGCTGGAGGACGAGCTCGAGGACGAAGACGAGGACGAGTTCGAATTCGAGGACGAGGACGAGCTGGAAGAGGAGTTCGAGCAGCTGGTCCGCGAGCTGGAAGCGGAGTTCGAGGACGAGGACGAGGGCTTCTCCAGCCCGTCCCGCCGCATCTACCCGGACGCCGAGACCATGGCCAAGCTCGCCTTCGAGGCCGAGCGCGCCGAATCCGAGGCGGAGGTCGAGGGATTCCTCGGCGCGCTGGCCCCGCTGGCGTTGAAGCTGGCGCCGAAGGCCATGCCACTGGTCAAGAAGTTCGCCCCGAAGATCATCAAGGGCGTCAAAGTGGTCGGCAAGAAGCTGTGGAGCAGCCCGACGACCCGCCGCGCGGTCCGCCAGGTGCCCAAGATCGCCGGCCGGACTGCGCGTGACATGGGCCGCCGCTACGCGCGGGGCCAGCGGGTCACCGGCAAGCACATCGCGCGTTCGCTGGCCGGGCACACCGCCAACGCCGTCGGCCACAGCAAGGCCGTGCGCGGACGTCGTCCGGCCACCCGCCGCCGCGGCGCCCCGCCGCGTCACCACCGCGCCACCCAGGCCCGCCGTGCCGCTCAGATGCGCAGGGCCCGCGTAGCCAGGGCGCGCAAGCCGGTTCGGCGCCGGAGCAGAGGCCGTGGTCGCCGCCGTTGAGCTGCGGTCGGCCGCGGTGCGCACCAGGCGGCCGACGCAGCCGATGGACCGAGGAACCGCGCGCCTGCTGGCGACCTGGGTGCGGACCCAGGCCATCAGCAGCGAACGCCACCTCGCCGCGCTCCGGCCGTTCAGCTGGGCAGAGTTCGGCGATCCGGCCACCGGGCCCAGCCGGGCGCACCTGGCCGCGGTCAACGAGACCATGACCAGCCTCCGCGAACCGCTCTACGAAGCCACCCGCGACCTGCGCCGGGTCGCCGAACACGCGGCCCGGCAACCGAATTCGCAGCAGTTGCAGACCGTGCTGCGGGCGAAGTCCAAGGCCTACCGGCTGGTGCGCGACACCGAGCGGATCTGGGACTTCTACCTGGAGCTGTTCAACCAGCGGCAGAGCTCGATCGCCCCGTGGCTCGTTGCCTCGGACCGGATCGCGCTCGACTGCTACCAGTACGCCTACCTGGGGATCGGGAAGTGGCGCTCGATCCCGACGCCGCCGCCGTTCTGCTACCTGGAACCCAGCCACGGGCCGGCCACCTCGCGCCGCGGCATCCCGCTGCAGCGGCTGAGCCACCGGATCAACCCGTTCCCGCTGATCCAGCTTCCGTTCCACCGCTTGGTCAATCCGTGGACGCTCGGCGCCGTGCTGCACGAGGTCAGCCACAACCTGCAGAACGACCTGGGGCTTGCCAAGGCCGTTCCGATGCAGGTCGCGGCGCGGTTGACCGAAACCGGGATACCGCCGGCGATCGTGTCGCAGTGGGTGCGGTGGAACCGGGAGACCTTCGCCGACCTGGCCGGGCTGCTGTTGGGCGGGCCGATGATCGTGGGGTCGCTGTTCGACGTGATCGCCCGGGATCCGCGCGCCGCGTCGAAGTTCCGCGCGAGAGACCCGCATCCCTCGTCCTACCTGCGCGGGATGCTGAACATCGAGCTGCTGCGGCGGATGGGTTTTCCGAAGCGGGCCGAGCAGCACGAACGCGCGTGGCACGCAATGTACCCGCGGCCGAAGCTGATCGGCGCGCCGCCCGCGCTGCTGGCCACTGCGACCAAGGCGGTCCCGGCCGTGGTGCAGGCGATGTGCTTCACCTCGTACCCGTCGCTGGGCGACCGGAAGCTGGCGCGGGTCCTGCGGTTCGAGCCCAAGGAACAGCGGATGGTCGAGGAGGTCGCGGAGCGGCTCGCCTGCGGGGTGTCTCCCGGCGTCGCACCGGAGCGGTTCCTGATCGGAGCCGTCCGGTACGCGCTGGAGCAGCGGATGGCGCCGCCGAAGCGGTTGGCGAACTTCTTCGTGGAGGAGCTGGGGAGGCGGTCGCGGTGACCTTGCACGGCGAATTCCCAGTGCTGGCCCGGAAGTTCCGGCAGCTCGCGGCGGCGTGGCGCGCGCTGGAGGTGAGCGTGGTCGAAGACCTGCCGAGCGGTGAGCGCCCGGCGGCCTCCGACCGGCTGGCCGAGGTCGTCACCGACGGCACTGCGGACCTGCAGCCGGCGCTGCGCGCGTTGCGCGGGCGACCCGACGCGGACGCCTTGCACGCCACCGCGTTGGCGCTGCTGCGCACACAGCGGCGGTTGGACGACGAGTTCCGGTGCCACCACGCGGCCACCGAGCTGGCGCGGGCCGTGCAGGGACGCGGCCCGCAGTGGCTCGGCTGGGCCCGCAGCATCCGGTCCGGTGTGGACGGATGCGTGGATTCGTTGCGCAGCACGGAGAACACCATGCTGCGGTGTTGGCGCGAAACCGCCGAACTCGCGATGCGGTTCGGCATCGAGGAAGGCAGCGAGGGCAGGCGATGACCATCAACGACGACCGCCTCAACCAGCGCAACGCGGACGAGGGCGGCGCTGACGTGGACCGGGGCGCCGCGCTCCCCCCAGCCCAGGACATCGACAGCGCGTACCCACTGGTTACCCGGCACGAACCACCGTGCCCGCCGTGGTGGGCGCATCCCGGGAAAGTGGCGAACAAGGCGATCGGCGACGTGCTCGGCTGGAAGTGGCGCAACGGCGACACCAAGGGCTTCACCGCCGCGCTGACCGGCAGCTTCGAGCTCAAGCGCGTCGAGGGGCACACCGAGGCCCGGTGGACGCCGCGCGGCTACGCGGTGCAGGCCGACCTGGGTGCGGTCACCGGTGGCCAAGCGTCGCTGGCGGCCCGCGCGCGCAGCGCCATCAAGGACGCGACCGAGCTGCTGGACTCGCTGAAACCGCTGCGCCCGGGCGCGAATCCGGAGAACTGCGAGGGATTCCGCAGCCTGGTCCGGCACGACCTGGAGGAGATCCGCAAGGAGCTGGAGTGCGCGCTGCTCCGCGTGCCGCGCGTCGACCAGCTCTTCCTGCTGCTGCTCGGCAGCCCGTCGGCGGCGGTGGACCCGGACCGGGTGCGCGGCCACCTCGGGATGCTGCGCGACGAGTTCGGCATGGTCGGCGGGCTGGTCAACACCATCGAGGAAGAGCGCATCCAGACCTCGTTCATCACGCTGGTCGACTGGGTGCTGTCGCTGTACCGGGGCTGGCTGGACTCGCGGGACCGCATCGACCCGTTCGCGCAGCCGGAGAACGGCCAGCCGTTCTTCGGACCGGCCGTGACCGCGCTGTCCCAGCTGCTGTCGGCGACCGCGGTGCAGGTCGAGGAGCTCGTCGGGGCGCTGAAGTCGGTGCACATCCACCGCGGCGACCGGGAGGTCCTGCGGATCCCCGATCCCGAGGGCGGCTCGATGGCGCTGGGCGGTCTGCTGCGCTGGGTGCACGACTTCGCCTGCTTCGAAGGCCGCACGCTGATCGAATCGGCCGGCAAGGACGGCGTGGACAGTGCGTTCCTGCAGGTGGTGACCCGGTTGACTCGGCTCGTCGGCAACCTGCCGCGGCGCAACGACGGCGGCGCCGAGGACGTGTACGGCAACTACCGCGCGACGCTGCCGGCCGGGTTCTTCAGCTCCCGGGTGCAGCGCGCGATCGACGAGCTGCACGACCACCTCCAGGAGATCGTGCGCGTCGCCAAGCCGATCCGGCACGGCGCAGTGCCCGAAGACCCGCCGGGCCCACCGGCTCCGCCGTCCCAACCGATGCCTCCTCCGGACGCAGGCCCGACACCGCCGAGTTCCGGGCTGATGCCGCCGCCGGATCCCGGGTCGACACCGGCGCCGGAAGCCGGACCGGCTCCCTGGTCACCGGCACCACCGCCCGGCACTGGACAGGCGGTTCCGGTGGTCAGCGCCTCGGCGGAACCGGTCATCGCGGAGCCCGATGCCGCGACCAAGCGGCGGACACGCAAGCCGCGACCCGAGCCCAAGCCCGCCCCGCGGCCGGAATAGCGGTCCGCCCGCGCCCCGCACGGAGGAATGATGGCCACCGAAAAGCAGTACCGGGAACTGTTCGACCGGGTCGCCGCGCTGCGCAGGGAAGTCGCCGGCAACCTGTCGAACGAGCTCGGCAGCAACCCGCAGGTCGGCGAGGCGCTGCTGAAGCAGATCGACGACATGCTCTTCGCCGTCGAGACCGAGGACCAGAGCGAACCCCGACCACCGGACGGCGGTCTCGCGCAGCTGGTCGGCATCGGCGGCGAGTCGGCCGGTGACATCGGCGCGACCCGCATGCCGCACGGCATCGAGAACTACGACGAGACCATCGCGTCCGAACGCATCATCGCCGTCGCCGACATGTACTACCTGTACCAGCACGAGCGGATGGGCATGTTCCGCGTGGTGCAGAAGCTCCGGGAGCTGTTCGAGCGCGGCGCGATCCGGTTGTTCGATGGCGAAGGCGCGTTCGGGCTGTACCGGTTCGACCGGCGGGACGTGCTGCGCTACACCAAGCGCGACCGGATCAACGCCTACCGACGGGTGCTCGGCTACGGCCGTGGTCTGGGCTCGGGCAACTCGCGGCCGAACACCGACTTCCACCGGCTGTTCACCCAGTTCAACAACCAGACCGCGCTGTTCTGGCGGGACAAGCGGGTTTCCGACGTGATCCGGGAACGCGCGCACGACCCGTCGTTCGGCAGCATGGCGGTGGTGCGGCGCAGCGGGCTGGACCTGCGCAACAACCTGAAGTTCACCTCCTACGGCCACCTGAACGTGCTGCGCGTGGAGGTCATGCAGCTGCTGGACGAGTGCTTCCGGATCCTCGACGCCGAGGACGTGAAGGACCTGTTCGGCGCGGCCAACGCGTGGGACGTGATGGACGAGGTGCTGGTCCGCTACTTCGGCGAGCAGCTGGTCACCTCGCCGCGCCAGCGGATGGCGGTGACCGGCCGGAAGGTCCTGCGCTGGCTGGCGGCTCCGCACATCCTGGAGACGACCCGCTCGGAGTTCGAGGCGCTGCTGCTGGAAATCGCCGAACCGTCGGAGGAATGGCTCACCTCGGCCCAGTCCCTCCGCCTGGCCGACCGCAGCAGTTCCAAGCAACTCCTCCCCTGGGACCGTCAGCAGACGACAGGGGTCACCACGCCCAACCGGGGCGATCGCCCAGCAGCAACCCGCCGACCGGCGACAACCCGCCGCGCCCGCAGGTGACGCCCCGCGAGTGCGGGGATCCGCGAATTCCATTGAATTCAATGGAAGTTGCGTACCACCAGGACACTCGTGAGCACTCCGATGCGCGGCAACCACGGGTGCCCACCGCAGGTATCGCGAATCGCCTCGACCAACCACCGCCGCTGCTCAGGACCGAGCACTGGCAGCAGCGCGGCGAAGTCGGTCTCGTCCTTCGCCCGGGTGTCCTTCGCCTTGTAGAACAGCAGAATTTCGGGCGCAAGGAAGGGGGTGCCGTCCGGACCGGTGCGGCCGATCGACCGCACGCTGCGGCGCACGCGCGGGTTGCGGCGCGACGTCCAGTACCCGCCTGCCGACTCGTCGATCATGACCTGGATCCGCCACGGCTGATCAGCGTCCGGGCGGCACCAGACGTCGCAGACATCGACGGGCAGGACCTCGCCGGCTCGCCACTGCCGAAGCACCCCCGGCGGATCGGCGGCCCACAACTCCCACCCGCGCAAAACCTCCTGAACAGCCAGGTGATCGCGGCGGAGCACCACGACGTCGATGTCTCCGTGCTCGCGAAGCGGGTGCCCGAGCGCCAGCTCGACGGCGTAGCCACCGGCCAACCACCACGGTGCCGGGAACTCCGCGAACAACTCGTGCACCTCAGCCGGCGCAGCTGGCTCCCAATCACCCCACGGGGTGTGCATGCGTGCCACCGGCCCAGCATGCCGCAGTTGTGAGCCGGCCCACCGCGAGTTGACCTTCCGACTGGTTGGAAGCCAGAGCGTCCGGACCCAGTACGCCGGTTTCCGAACCGCCTCCGGTCGCCCTGCTGGCGTGATCACTCCAGGACCAGCGGTGCCGAGGGCGCGCCGCTTAGACTCCGGGCATGGCACAGTCGCCGACTTCGTCCGAGCTCGCCGATGCGGTCCGGGATGACCGGTCGCTGCGGCGGTTCCTGCACGGCTTGCCCGGTGTCGACCAGGTCGGGCTGGAGCAGCGGGCCGCCGGGCTCGGTACCCGGAGCATCAAGAAAGACGCCAAACTCCAGGCGATCGACACCGCGATCTCGATGGTCGACCTGACCACGCTCGAGGGCGCGGACACCGAGGGCAAGGTCCGCGCGCTGTGCGCCAAGGCGCGCCGCCCGGACCCGACGCGACCGGACACTCCGCAGGTCGCCGCCGTCTGCGTGTACTCCGACCTGGCTGCGACCGCGGTGCAGGCCTTGGAGGGCACCGGCATCCACGTCGCCTCGGTCGCCACGGCGTTCCCGGCGGGCCGCGTGGCGCAGGCCATCAAGCTGGCCGACGTGGAGCACGCGGTGGCCGCCGGAGCCGACGAGATCGACATGGTGATCGACCGCGGCGCGTTCCTGTCCGGCCGGTACGGGCAGGTCTTCGAAGAGATCAAGGCCGTCAAGGCCGCCTGCGGTGACGCGCACCTGAAGGTCATCCTGGAGACCGGCGAGCTGGCCACCTACGACAACGTGCGCCGGGCGTCCTGGCTGGCGCTGCTGGCCGGGGGCGACTTCATCAAGACCTCCACCGGCAAGGTCTCCCCGGCCGCGACCCTGCCCGTGACGCACCTGATGCTGCAGGCGGTCCGCGACTGGCGCGACACCACCGGCGAGCTGCGCGGCGTCAAACCGGCGGGCGGGATCCGCAACACCAAGGACGCGATCCGCTACCTGGTGGCCGTGCACGAGGTCGCCGGTCCGGAATGGCTCACCCCGGAGCTGTTCCGCTTCGGCGCGTCCAGCCTGCTCAACGACCTGTTGATGCAGCGACGCACCCAGCTCGACGGCCACTACAGCGGCCCCGACTACGTGGCGGTGGATTGATGATCGAAACCCCGTGGGAGTACGCGCCCGCCCCCGAGTCGCGGGACATCGCGAACCTCAAGCCCAGCTACCGGATGTTCGTCGACGGCGAGTTCACCGACGGCGGCGGTGAGCCGCTCAAGAGCATCAACCCGGCCACCGAGGAGGTGCTCGCGGAGGTCGCCAGCGCCAATGAGTCCGATGTGGACAAAGCGGTGCGGGCGGCGCGGCGCGCCTTCGACCAGACCTGGTCGGCGATGCCGGGCACCGAGCGCGCGAAGTACCTGTTCCGCATCGCCCGGCTGATCCAGGAGCGCGGCCGCGAACTCGCGGTGCTGGAAACGCTGGACAACGGCAAGCCGATCAAGGAATCCCGGGACTCCGACATCCCGACGGCCGCCGCGCACTTCTTCCACCACGCCGGCTGGGCCGACAAGCTCGCCCACGCCGGCTACGGTCCCGACCCGCGCCCGCTCGGCGTGGCCGGGCAGGTCATCCCGTGGAACTTCCCGCTGCTGATGCTGGCCTGGAAGATCGCCCCGGCGCTGGCCTGCGGCAACACGGTGGTGCTCAAGCCCGCTGAGACCACTCCGCTGAGCGCCCTGGTGTTCGCCGAGATCTGCCAGCAGGCGGGACTGCCGCCGGGCGTGGTGAACATCGTCCCCGGCGCCGGGGACATCGGTGCAGCGCTGGTCGCCCACGACGGCGTCGACAAGGTCGCGTTCACCGGATCCACCGAGGTCGGCAAGCAGATCCAGCGCACCGTCGCCGGTACCGGCAAGAAGCTGACCCTGGAACTCGGCGGCAAGGCCGCCAACATCGTGTTCGACGACGCCCCGCTGGACCAGGCCGTCGAGGGCATCGTGAACGGGATCTTCTTCAACCAGGGCCACGTCTGCTGCGCGGGCTCGCGGCTGCTGGTGCAGGAGTCGATCGCCGACGAGCTGCTGGAGAAGCTGCGGGCGCGGGTGCAGACGCTGCGCGTGGGCGACCCGCTGGACAAGAACACCGACGTCGGCGCGATCAACTCCGCCGAGCAGCTGGCCAAGATCACCGAGCTGGCCAACAGCGGCGACGCCGAGGGCGCGCAGCGCTGGACCAGCTCGTGCCCGCTGCCGGAACGCGGATTCTTCTTCTCCCCCACGGTGTTCTCCGACGTGCAGCAGTCGATGCGGATCGCCCGCGAGGAAATCTTCGGCCCGGTGCTGTCGGTGCTGACCTTCCGCACCCCGGCTGAGGCCATCGCCAAGGCGAACAACACCCCGTACGGCCTGTCCGCCGGGATCTGGACCGACAAGGGCTCGCGGATCCTGTGGGCGGCGCAGCAACTGCGGGCCGGGGTCGTGTGGGCGAACACCTTCAACCGCTTCGACCCGACCGCCCCGTTCGGCGGCTACCAGGAATCCGGATTCGGCCGGGAGGGCGGCCGGGCCGGTTTGGAGGCGTACCTCGATGTCTGACACCCGCACCCCGGAGCGGCTAGCCGTGGCCAAGACCTACAAGCTCTACATCGGCGGATCCTTCCCGCGCTCGGAGTCCGGCCGGGTCTACCCGGTGCACAGCGCGGGCGGCGAGTTCCTCGCCAACGCCGCGCACGCGTCCCGCAAGGACGTCCGCGACGCGGTCGCCGCCTCGCGCAAGGCGTTCGCCGGCTGGTCCGGCGCGACGGCCTACAACCGGGGCCAAGTGCTGTTCCGGATCGCCGAGGTGATGGAGGGTCGGCGCGACCAGTTCGCCGCCGAGGTCACCGCCGCGGAAGGCCTGTCGGCCGAACGAGCTCAGTCCATCGTGGACACCGCGATCGACCGGGTGGTCTGGTACGCGGGCTGGACGGACAAGATCTCGATGGTCCTCGGCGCGGCGAATCCCGTGGCGGGACCATACTTCTCGTTCAGCGTCCCGGAACCGACCGGCGTGGTCGGCGTGCTCGCGCCGCAGGAATCCTCGCTGCTCGGCCTGATCAGCGTGGTGGCGCCGGTGCTCGCGGCCGGCAACACCTGCGTGGTGGTGGCCAGCGCGGACCGGCCGCTGCCCGCGGTGACCCTCGCCGAGGTGCTGGCCACCTCCGACGTCCCCGGCGGCGTGGTCAACGTCCTGACCGGTCAGGCGGCCGAACTCGGCCCGTGGCTGGCGTCGCACGCCGACGTCAACGCCCTCGACCCGACCGGCGCTCCGGCGGACCTGCGCGCCGAACTCGGGCGTGCGGCGGCGGACACGGTCAAACGAGTCCTCCCGGTCCGAGGCGAACCGGACTGGACCCGAGAACCGGACATCCAACGCCTCCGAGCCTTCACCGAGGTCAAAACCGTCTGGCACCCCGTCGGCACCTGACGGTCCATGAACACGCAACTTCAATGGAAATCAGACGTCCAATTTCCATTGAAGTTGCAGAAGTTCTCCGCAGCACTCGGGACCTGTCCACACCTCCGGCGTGTCAGGCGCCCGACACGCCGGAGGGACCACAGTTTCAATTGAAACTGTGGTCACCCCTGCCTGGGAATTACAGTTTCAATTGAAACTGTGTTCAGTCGCGACTGAAACCTACAGCTGCAATGGAAGTCGCGGAGCCCCGCTGAACCTCACCCGACCTTCGGGTAGACAACTCGACCTCGGCGGGCCGCACGGACCAGGAAGGCGATGGCGCCCGCGAGTGCCAGCGCGCCGAGGACGCCCGCGCCCCAGCGTGGCAGTTCGTACAGCGGGGTCGTGTCGTCGAAGACCTGGCCGGCCACGTACTGGGCCAGGATTCCCAGGCCGAAGGCCAGGACCATCGCGATTGCGTAGATCTTGTTCGCCGACTTCGCCGTGTACGCCTTGAACGCCAGCAGAGTCCCGGCCACGAACAGCACCAGCAGCGAGGTCAGGGCGACGGTGTCCTTCAGCGTGTAGGCGATCGAGTCCGTTCGCTCGAACAGCGCGTCCAGCAGGAAGTCCGAGCCGAACATGGTCAGCGCTGCCGTTGCCAGCACGCTGATCGTGACCCCCAGCGTCGACGGCTTGCCGGTGCTGGCGTCCAGCTGTTCCGCGACCTGCGCGGCGTACTCGCGGGGCTTGCCGAAGGCCTCGACCGGGTCCTCCCCGGTCTCGCGCACGTGCGCCTCGACCTCGGCCAGCACCTCACCCACGCGCTCACCCGAGATCTCGTGCATCCGCAACGCGATCAGCAGCTCGTCGCGGTACTTCTCGTCCAACACCATCACGACTGCACCCCTCGTTCCACCACGGAGATCGAGTTCTTCGCGAACTCGACCCACTTCGACCCCTGCTCGGCGAGCGCTGCGCGCCCTTCATCGGTCAGCGCGAAGAACTTCCGACCGGGACCACCTTCCCCAGCCCGCCACTCGGCGCTCAGCAGCCCATCAGCCGCGAGCCGGTTGAGCAGCGGATACAGCGTCCCGGCCTTCATCCCCGGCAATCCGGCTTCGGCGAGCCGCTGCAGCAGCGTGTAGCCGTACCCCTCGCCGTCCTCGGCCAGCAGGGCCAGCACAGCGAGGTCGAGCACGCCGCGCAGCCACTGCGCCTGCCGTCCCGAGATCGTCCTGTCCGCCATGCCGACAACATAACACCAACTAGTAGGCGACGCAAACTAGTCGACAACATGGACCCATCGCTCGATCGAGAAGCAACGCCTCGTGATGTAATACCGAATGCCTGTAGCATGTATTACACGAGCTGAGATCAGCTCTTGATCATCGAAGACATCGAGTTCGACGATCTGAACCTGCCGCACCTGGCGCGGCACGGAGTCCACGTCGCCGAGGTCATCGCGGCCTTCGAGAACGCACTGGTGTTCCGGCACAACCGCAGCGGCAGAACAGCCGACCGCTACGTGTTGGGCCGCAGCAACGGAGGTAGAACCGTCCGAGTCAACTTCATCTACGACGCCGCGCGCCGCAGCGCCCGGCCGATCAGCGCATCGGAGGTTCCACCGTGTCGAAGCACCCCGAAGAAATGACCGACGCCGAGTTGGCCGACTACCGCTACGCCCATCGCGACGACCCCGATCTGGACGGGGACGAGGTCGAGATGATGGTCGCGCGCCCGCTCAACGTCACGATGTCGTTCCGCCTTCCACAGAACGAAGCCCTGGAGATCCGCGCCACAGTCGAAGCCAGTGGCTCGACTCTGTCCGAATGGATCCGCGCCGCCTGCGCCGACGCTCTGGCGAACGGAAAGCCGCCGGCGAAGCCAGCGCCCAGCCTAGGGCCAGAACAAGCGCAGCGGTTGCTCGCAGCGCTGGAAGCGGCCGAGGCCGTCGTGCGTCCGGTGGCGAAGGCCGGGTGAGTTAGCGGATTTGCCAGTCGAGGCGGCCGTCTTCGGTGACCGTCGGGTAGCTGTGGCCCGCCGGGGCTCCTTCGGCCAGGGCTCGGCGGACGTCGGACAGCATCGCCGCGACGCCCTTCCACTCGGGGCGGAGGACCTGGGCCGCCTCCTGCTCCCACTCCAGGACGCAGCCGTGCAGCGGTCCCGGGCGCAGGTCCACCACCAGTTCGTCGGCGAAGCCGTCGCCGGCGATCGGGATCCAGGCCGGGTGGAAGCTCGAACCCGGCGAGCCCGCGTAGTAGTCGCAGGCCGGGCGCTCCCACTGCGCGGCCCAGTGCTTGCGGTGGTCGCGCCAAGCCTGGAGCGCCTCAGCCGCGCTGTAGGGCGTGTAGAACGGCGGCAGGACGTCGGCGAGCACATCCGCGTCGGTGCCTCCGCAGCACAGCCACAGCTCGCGCAGTTCGGCCGGAATCCCGACGGCGAACTCCGCCTCCAGCTCGGCCAGGTCCGGCGGCGGCACCGGCGGGCGCAACGACGCTGCGGTGACCGGCGCGTGCTCGGACAACCAGCGCACGATCTCGGTCCACAGCTCCGTGACGTCCATTCCGATCATGATCGCCCGGCGAACATCGGAGGGGTACCGCCAAAGGTGACCTCGACCCCCGCTGCGCCGAACAGCCCAACGCCATTGGGACGAATCCACCACACCAACGACTGATCGTTACGAATTGTTCCGTCGACAGTTGCACACCTCGGGCTCGATACGGTGACAGCCGGACCGGGGAACACGCAGCGAACGGACAACACGTAGGCTTTCGCGAGGTCTGGTTCGGTGACCGGAGGTAGAAAGATGGCGCACGACATCGTCCCCATCGAGCTCGGGCTGCCGCAGGGCGACGTCGTCACCCTGTGGGCGCCGCGCTGGCGCGAGGACGGCGAGGAGTGGGAAGCGTTCCTCGGACACGAGGACGACCTCTACGCGTTCCCCGACGCCGCGCACCTGGCAGCGTTCGTGCGCACTGCGAAGGAGCACGACCTCGACGACCACCCGGCGTGGCACGTGGTGCCCCAGCTCGCTGCCGAGGACTTGAACCCGGACGAGGACCACCAGTTCGACCTTGTCGGCGTCCCGGAGCTGGTGGCCGAGCCGCTGGACACCTGGACCGTCGGCGAGCTCGCCGACATCGTCGAGATCGCCCGCTCGCTGGCCGACGTCTGCGAGCTGGACGCGGTGCACGAGGTGCTGGACTCCACCGACGGGTTCGCCATCCTCGACCAGGGCACCTTCGCCTTCTCCGGCAAGGACGGGCAGCGTCGCTGGACCGAGCTGTGCAAGGTCGTCGTGGAGCGCTGGGACGAGGTCCTGGACGCCATCGACGCCGTGGTCACCACCCCGGAGGTCCCGGACGACGCGGTCGCCGCCGCCGAGACCGAGCTCGCCGAGTCCCTGGAGGCCAGCGCCGAGGAGGAGGCGGACACCTCCGACGAGTCCGACGTGGACGAGATCGAGGAGGTCGAGCTCGGCTTCTGGGGCGAGGTCGGCATCGACCCGATCCGCATCATCACCAGCACCGGCGAGCACTACTCGCTGCGCTGTTACCTCGACGACGACCCGGTCTTCCTGGGCAGCGGCGGGAAGATCGACGTGTTCCCCAGCGCCCGCGCGCTGGCCCGGTTCGTCGCCGACGACGACGCGGTGTCCGGCACCGACCTGGAGCGGGTCTCGACCTGGTCGCAGGTGCGGGACAAGGCCACCGCCGGTGAGCTCGAGGTCGAGGTCGAAGACGACAACACCTACGTGCTGACCGGCCTGGACGCCGACCTCGGCAGCGGTCCGTCCGATGTGGACCCGACGCAGCTGGACCTGGCCGAGGAACTGCTGATGGACGCGGCGGCCTGGGCCGACGACAACAGCGTCGAGCAGGCGCTGCAGGCGTCGGAGCGGCTTGGCTGGCTGGTCTCGTTCGTCCTGCGCCCCAGCCCGAACCGGCTGCCCCCGAGCGGCCCGTTCGACGCCGAGGTCGAGGCCTGGCGCAAGCTGGTCGAAGACCTCGAAGAGCGCTTCCGCTCGCACTGACCCGAACTCGAAATGCGCGCACCTCATCACCGGAGGTGCGCGCTTTTCATTGAGGTTTTTCCATCCTCGTTGTGCGTGGCGGTGCGGGTGGCGGTGCCAGCTGCGAGGGTGAGCTATGCACCTGCGGCGCATGCGGCCCCTCGCCGCGCGGTGCCGGTCGCGCTTCGCGGCCGTAGGCCAGACAGGATGAAAAAGGATCATTCCCGGAACTCGAGCGGGTGAGAAATCAGGCGGCGGCCAGGAGTTCGCCGGGAGCGGCGAGGCGACGCTGGGTCGGTTCGCCTTGGCACACCTGGGTGTAGGCCTCGCGCAGGCCCTTGCGGGCGCGGTAGGTCAGCGCTGCCGCGCTGTTCCGGCTGATCCCGAAGTGCCTGCCGACCTCTGCCGGGGTCTGCTTCTCGACCTCCACGCACCAGAGCACGTGGCGCCAGCGGCGCGGGAGCCGGGAGAAGGCCTGCTTGACCAGGTTGCGCTCCAGCTCCGCCACCGCGGGATCGACGAACGGCAGGGTTTCGTCCAGCTGGGAGCCGTCGAGCTCGGCGGCCAGGAGGACGCGGCGATCACGGCTGCTGGCCGCGGCCGCGAGATTCCGGATGGCGGTGAGGAGGTAGGCGCGGAAGGCCGTGACCGGTCCAGCGCCGCGCTGGAGGACGTCGAGGATGTTGGCGAACGCCTCGGAGACCAGGTCGTCCACATCGGCCGGAGTCGCCGCGACCTGCTTGGCCATCGTCCGCGCTGCCGCGCGGTGCCGGGCGTAGAGCTCGGCGAACGCTGCGGACGAGCCGGATCGGACCGCTTCGAGCAGTGCCCCGTCGTCGCCCGCGCACATGGTTCCCCTCAGCCTTTGCACCGGTGAGGGACGTCGCCAAGGGGTTTACGCCCCTCATCGAATACGCCCCCGCTGCGAAAGATGCTCGCGAAACCGCTGGCATAGGACAAGATGGAATATTTCAGATAGTGATTACTCCCAGGTAGGCCGGACTTCCGCGCCCGAAAGTCACCCAGCCGTGGGAAAATCGCCGACGACCGCGACCGTCCTGGAGATCTCCCCGGCAGCCGTGAGCAACGGGATTTCGAAGGAATCGGTGGCCGTGAGCTTGCGCGCCGGGAACGAAATCGCCAGCGTCATCGGCAAACCGGTGCCCACGACCGGCGCGGCCATGCACGCCGTGCCCAACGAGTACTCCTCCGAATCGGTGACGACCGCGTTCTCCGGACCGTCTATCAAGTCGCGCATCCGGGTGATCGTGCGCGGGGTGAGGTTCGCCGGCGGGTAGCGGTCGAGGTGGTCCGCGCGCTCGGCCTTGCTCAGCCCGGACAGCAGGCACTTCCCGATCGCCGTGGCGTGCGCGGCTTCCTTGAAATCGGCCCAGGTGTCCACCCGCGGGGTGCGCGCGCTGTCGACGATGTCGGCCACCACCACGTCACCGTCGCAGTAGTGGGCCAGGTAGACCGCCGCGTTCAGGTCGTCGCGCAGCTCGGTCATCACCGAGCGGATTCGGCTGCGCAGGCCCTGGTCCTGCGCAGCCGAATGCAGCCCGGCGACCTGGGCGCCGATGATGAACGCGCCGTCGTCCAGCTTCTCGAGATATCCCTCGTGGGCCAGGGTGCGCAGCAGGTGGTACGTGGTCGACAGCGCGATCCCGGTCCGCCTGGACAGGTTCTTCGCCGTGGTGCCGGACGGCTGCTCGCTGACCGCCTCCAACAACCGAAGCGCGCGCTGCACCGACGTGATCAGCGTTGGCGCGCCACCCCGTACCACCGTGTCCCTCCCGGGAGTCCCCGGCGCCGCTGCCCTCGCGCCGACCATGAATCGCGTTCAGGACTGGCAGTATCCAATGCCGCCGATCCGAGCGCAGCACCTTATGTGCAGCACGCGATGTTTCGATCCATTTTTGTTTTTAAAGCGGCGCAGCCGCTTAGCCCACCCTCGCAACTCGCGCCGCCGCGGGTTCTCAGCGTTCGCCTGGCGAGGACGGCCCTGACACCGTGTATTGGCATAAGTCAGGGCACCCGCAGACCAGGCGGACGCTGAGGTTCCGCCACCCGCACCGCCACGCAGAACGAGCCTGGAACATTCTCCTTAGTCGAGCAGTGCCTCATAGCCGGGCTTGATCACGTTGTTGATCAGCTCGAGGCGCTCGTCGAAACCGATGAACGACGACTTCATCGCGTTCACCGTGAACCACTGCATGTCCTCCCAGCCGTAGCCGAAGGCCTCGTGCAGCGCGGCGAACTCGCCCGACATCGAGCAGTGGCTCATCAGCCGGTTGTCGGTGTTCACCGTGACCCGGAAGCGCAGCTTCGCCAGCAGGCCGATGGGGTGCTCGGCCATCGACTCGGCCGCCCCGGTCTGCAGGTTCGACGACGGGCACATCTCCAGCGGGATCCGCCGGTCCCGCACGTAGGACGCCAACCGACCCAGGTGCACCGAGCCGTCCTCGTCGACCTTGATGTCGTCGACGATGCGGACGCCGTGCCCGAGCCGTTCCGCACCGCAGTGCTGGATGGCTTCCCAGATCGACGGGAGCCCGAACGCCTCACCAGCGTGAATCGTGAAATGCGCGTTCTGCTGGCGCAGGTATTCGAAGGCGTCCAGGTTCCGGGTGGGCGGGAATCCGGCTTCCGGTCCGGCGATGTCGAAGCCGACGACTTCCGCGTCCCGATACCGAACCGCGAGCTCGGCGATTTCCGCCGACCGCGCATTCTGCCGCATGGCACACAGCAAGGTACCAATTCGGATACGTTTTCCGGCGGCGGCTACACGGCGCTCACCTTCCCGGAATCCGTCCTGGACGGCTTGCACGATCCGGTCGAGCGTCAACCCGCCCTGCTGGAAGAGCTCCGGGGCGTAGCGCACCTCGGCGTAGACCACTCCGTCCTCGGCCAGGTCCTCGACGCACTCGGCCGCGACCCGGGCCAACGCCTCCTCCGTCTGCATCACCGCGACGGTGTGCGCGAAGGTTTCCAAGTACCGCTCCAGCGACCCCGAATCCGCCGCCGCTTCGAACCATCGTCCCAGCTCAGCAGCATCTTCGTGGGGCAGGTCGGAGTACCCGGCAGCATGCGCCAGATCGATCACGGTCTGGGGCCGCAGGCCACCGTCGAGGTGGTCGTGCAGCAGCACCTTGGGCGCCTGCCGGATGGTGTTCAGGTTCACCGGAGTCGACATGCATCCACGTTACAGGGAGCCGATCGGTGCATCACGGACAGCTACCAGCGAAAACCCTGCGAAAACTTCAGGAACAACGGGTTTCCGAGGCCTGCGGAGCCGAACAGCCGTCCCGCAGAACTCACTCGGACGGATCCTGAATACAACGCTTATCGCAGTCGGCGTCGAGTCGACTGGACTTTTTGGCGGAACAGTGCTGCCCCAAATGGATTCATGCCTCGTCAGGTAATCACGCAATGTACCGGGGGGCGCCTGGGAACGCCGGAACAGAGTGGCTAGGCTCGGCGAGTCCTCATCCCCACTCGACGAAGGACGCCCCTAGCCGTGACCGAGAACATGTCGTTCGACCGCATGCGCAACATGCTCACGCGTGCGGCTGAGATCCGCGAGAGCGAACAACAGCAGATCTTCGACGCCCTGGACGAGATCCACGCCCGGCTCTCCCCGCTGGAGTCGCT
This sequence comes from Saccharopolyspora sp. NPDC002376, assembly GCF_053593195.1. NCBI lineage: Bacteria > Bacillati > Actinomycetota > Actinomycetes > Pseudonocardiales > Pseudonocardiaceae > Saccharopolyspora > Saccharopolyspora sp. NPDC002376. Next base: position 187,878 of record NZ_JBSFBZ010000005.1, on the reverse strand, counting down.
GGGTTCCGTGCGGAAACGCCTGAGCGAGCTGCCGGACCGCACCGAAGTCAGCGTGCTGGCCGAACGACTCGACGAAGCGCTGGCCAAGCTCGAGGCGCACGACGGCGCGCTGGTCGAGCTGAAGGGCTCCGTCGACGGTCTGGTCGACAAGCTCGCGAAGCCGTTCGCCCAGCTGGACGGTCGACTCGACGGAGTCGCCGGGCGGATGGACGGCGTGGTCGGCCGGATGGACGGCCTGGAGGACAAGCTCGGCCACATCCACAAGCGCCTGGACGAGCTGGGGCTGCACCTGGACAAGCAGGACGGCCGTCTGGAGTCGCTGCCCGCGACGGTGCACGGCCCGGTCCGCGAGCGCATCGACTCGCTGGAGACCAGCCTGCGCGGCCGCTTCGCCGAGATCGACGAGGGCGTCCACGAGCACCTCGACGGCACCCGAGAGGCCCTGCAGCGCGCGGTCACCGAGTCCACCGGCAACGCGCAGAACGCGCTGTCCGACGCCGTGGCCGGCACCCGCGACCAGATCGACGCCAAGCTGGACCAGCTCGCGGCCCGCCCGGCGGTGGACCCGACCGACAAGCTGGACAAGCTGGCCGACCGCCTGGGTCAGCTCACCGACCGGCTGGACCAGGTCACCTCGCGTCTCGACCAGGTCGAGGACAACGTCAACACCCGCATCGACACCGTCGAGCAGGGCTTCACCAACCGCCTCGACACCGTCGAGGAAGGCGTCAAGACGGGCCTGGGCGACCTCGGCGGCACGCTGTCGAAGAACCTCACGCAGCTGTCGGGCACGCTCGCGTCCCGCCCGGACAGCGACTCGCTGAACGCCCTGGTCCGCGAGGCCAACGAGGAGAGCGAGCGGCGCCATGCCGGGCAGCTCGACGAGGCCATGGCCACTTTCGCCGAGCTGATCCTCGGCGGCAGCGCGCCGTCGGCCCCGCCGCCGCCCACCACGCTCCCCCGCCAGCAGCGCCGCGGCCGCTCCAAGAGCGCCAAGCGCGACACCACGGACAAGGCCCTGACCGACGGCGAAGACGACTTCACCGCCGAGAGCGCCTAATTTCAGGCTCTGCGCGGCGGCGCGGGTAGCCCCGAACCGCCGCGCATCAGCTGAGTCAGCTGTTCGCAGCCACTCGATCCAGGATCAGCGGCGTCGACCTCCAGTCGGCGCCGCTGATTTCGTATGCGCCGGTCAAGGCTTCTCGGGCGCCCGCAACGGTTTCCGGCCGGTCGGTGTGCAGTTCCAGCAGCGGCTGTCCGGCGGTGACCCGGTCACCTGGCTTCGCCAGGCACAGCACTCCTGCGGCGTGCTCGACGTCGTCCTCCTTGCGCGCTCGTCCCGCGCCCAGCCGCCATGCGGCGATACCCACCGCGAACGCGTCGAGCTCGGTGAGCACACCGTCTTCCGGAGCGGTGACCACGTCGACGTGCTGTGCGCGTGGCAGCTCCGCTTCAGGATCTCCACCCTGGGCCCGGATCATCCGGCACCACGAGTCGTAGGCGCGTCCATCCGCCAGGACCTCCGCTGGGTCCACATCGGACAGTCCAGCGTGGTCGAGCATCTCACGAGCCAAGGCCAGGGTCAGTTCCACGACATCCGATGGACCGCCACCGCGCAGAACATCCACTGCCTCGGCCACTTCCAGCGCATTGCCGACCGCACGTCCCAACGGGACTGACATGTCGGTGATCAGCGCGCTGGTCCGCAACCCGCTGGCAGTGCCGATCTCCACCAGCGCGGTGGCCAAATCCCGCGCCTGGCCGGGGTCCTTCATGAACGCGCCGGAGCCGCACTTGACGTCCAGCACCAGCGACTGCACGCCCTCGGCGATCTTCTTGCTCATGATGGAGCTGGCGATCAGCGGGATCGACTCGACCGTGCCCGTCACGTCCCGCAAGGCGTAGAGCTTCCGGTCGGCCGGCGCCAAACCCTCCGTCGCGGCGCACACCACTGCCCCGACGTCGTCGAGCTGCGCGCGAATCTCCTCGTCCGAGAGCTGCGCCCGCCAGCCGGGAATGGACTCCAGCTTGTCGAGCGTGCCGCCGGTGTGCCCCAACCCGCGCCCGGACAGCTGCGGCACGGCGGCACCGCACGCGGCGACCAGCGGAGTCAGCGGCAGGGTGATCTTGTCCCCCACGCCGCCGGTGGAATGCTTGTCCACAGTGGGTTTTCGCACCCGGTCCAGCGCTAACACCTCGCCGGACGCGACCATCGCCGCAGTCCAGCGCGCGGTCTCCGCCGCCGTCATGCCGCGCAACAAGATGGCCATCGCCAACGAAGCCATCTGCTCGTCAGCAACCTGCCCACGTGTGTAGGCGTCGACCACCCAGTCGATCTGCGCATCGCTGAGCCGCCCACCATCACGCTTCGCCCGAATCACATCAACTGCGGAATGCATCCCAACCACCTCCAAGCCCGAAGAAACCTCTCGCATATATAGAGGCGCGAACCCCTCCAACAGATACACCCCAAACGAGTGATCTACGCAGAAGTCCAGTCATACGAGCAAGTTCTACAACTGAATCGGCAGGCACTCCACCGCGGAAATGCGCTGGGCCAGGGTCCCGGTCTGCCCCGGGAAGCACCTGGCCCAACGACTCGCTCGACACCCACGGTGCCGAACTCCCACGGACAACCGCAGAAGACAACCGCCTACAGCTCGAAGGCGTCGGGGAGGACTTCGCTCATCGGGAGGATTCCGCTGGGGGTGTCCACGAGGCAGTCGGAGCCGCCGAGTTCTTGGAGGATTTGGCGGCAGCGGCCGCAGGGCATCAGGAGGTCTCCCGTGCCGCTTCGGCAGGCCACTGCGACGAAGCGGCCTCCTCCGGTCAGGCGGAGTTGGCCGGCCATCGTGCACTCCGCGCACAGGGTGACTCCGTAGGAGCCGTTCTCCACGTTGCAGCCGGTCACCACTCTGCCGTCGTCGCACAGCGCCGCCGCACCCACCTGCAGGTTCGAGTACGGGCAGTACGCCAGCGCCGCCGCTTTCACCGCCTCCGAGCGCAGCGCTTCCCAGTCCACTGCGGTCACTAGTCCGCTCCTCTGCGGTACTGCAGGCCGTTCGCCGCAGGTGGTCGCAGTCGTTGCGATGCCGCGCCCAGCACCACCAGCGTCACCAGGTGCGGGGTGTAAGCCGTGAGCTCCTCGGGCAGCGAGTCGGTGTACCAGTACACCGCGTACATCACCGCCGCGGCGACCAGCGCGATACCGGCGGCGAACCAGCTGCGCCGCCACACCTGCACCGCCGCGACCACCACGAGCAGCAGCGTCGCACCGTAGAACAGCGCGTGCACGCTGGTCTCGCCGCTGCGCAGCTGCAGGCCGTCGGAGTAGCCGAACAGCGCCGCACCGCCGAGCAGGCCGCCCGGCCGCCAGTTGCCGAAGATCATCGCCGCCAGGCCGATGTAGCCGCGGTTGTTGGTCTGACCCTCCAGGTAGCCCGCCTGGCCGGGGTTGAGGATCAGCGCCGCGCCACCGATTCCGGCCAGCGCGCCGGAGATGATGACCGCCAGGTACTTGTAGCGGTAGACGTTGACGCCGACGGATTCGGCCGCGACCGGGTTCTCACCGCAGGAGCGCAGGCGCAGGCCGAACGGCGAGCGCCACAGCAGCAGGTAGCTCGTCGGCACCAGCAGGTACGCCAGCATCGTCAGCGGCGAGACCTCGGTGACCAGGCCGCCGAGGATGCCCGCGAGATCTGAGATGCCCACCCGTTGCAGGTCCTCGAGCTGTTGCAGCCAGGTGCCCAGCGGTTGTGCCGAGTAGGTGTCGAACTTCGGCACCATGGGCGATTCCCGCGGGTTCCGCGAGATCGGTTCGAACACCAGCGTCGACAGGTACTTCGCGATGCCTGCGCCGAGCAGGTTGATCGCCACACCGGACACGATGTGGTTGACGCCGAAGGACACCGTCGCGATCGCGTGCACCAGGCCGCCCAGCGCGCCGAACACGGCCGCCGCAACAAGTCCGGCGAGCGGTCCCCACTGGTAACCGGCCCAGGCGCCGCCCCAGGTCCCGAGGATCATCATGCCTTCGAGGCCGATGTTGATGACCCCGGCGCGCTCGGCCCACAGGCCGCCCAGCGCAGCCAGCAGGATCGGGATGCCCAGGCGCACCGCGGACTGCACGGTGCCCGACGAGGTCAGCTGCGGCACGCCGGTCTGGTACGAGGCGATCGCCACGGCCGTGAACGCGACGATCACCCAGAGCACGACGCGCGCCCAGCCGGGCATCTGGCGTCGAGCGGCCTTGTGCGAAGTCTTCTCCGGTTCGGTGCTCAGCGCGGTCGTCATGCCCGCTCACCTCCGGTGGCGACCGGCTCGCCGGTCCCCAGCGCACGGCCGACCCGTCGCTGCTCGGCGGCGAGTTCGCGGCGGCGCACCAGCTCGTAGGCCACGACCACGGACAGCACGATGGTGCCCTGCAAGATGGTCACGATCTCCTTCGGCACCCCGATGTTGTCCAGCGTCAGCGAGCTCTTGTCCAGGAACGCCCACAACAGCGCGCCGAACGCGATGCCGATCGGGTGGTTGCGACCCAGCAGCGCGATGGCCAGGCCGGCGAAGCCGTAGCCGGTCGGGAAGTTGACGGTGAATGTGTGGTCGCGGCTCAGGATCTCCGGCAGCCCGGCCACCCCGGCGATGGCACCGGAGATCAGCATCGCCGACATGATCATGCGCTTGGAGTCGACGCCACCGGCCCGCGCTGCGGTCGGCGACAAGCCCGATGCGCGCAGCTGGAAGCCGTAGCGGGTGCGGTCGACGAGCACCGCGTACCCGACGCCCACGGCCACCGACAGCAGCACCAGCCCGAACATCGTCCCGGCGCCGCCCAGCGGAATCCCCGGCACCCAGCCGGATTCCGGGATGATCGCGGTGCCCTGCATGTTTCCGCGCATCTCGCCGAAGTCCTGCACGAGGTAGGCGATGAGCCCGATGGACAGGGTGTTGAGCATGATCGTGGAGATCACCTCGGACACCCCGCGGTAGACCTTGAGCACCGCCGCGATCCCGCACCACAGCGCGCCGGTGACCGCGCCGACCACGACGACCAGCAGCGCGTGCAGCCCGAACGGCAGGCTGACCGCGCCGCCGACGATCGCCGCCACGCAGGCGCCCAGCCGGTACTGGCCCTCGATTCCGATGTTGAGCAGGTTCATCTGGAACCCGATCGCGGCGGCGATGGCGACCAGGTAGTAGCTGCCCGCGGTGTTGACCACGTCCACCGCGGTCGTCCCGCGGCCGACCTGGGTGACCATCTCCAGCAGCGTGTCGATCGGGTTCGCGCCGGAGAACATCAGCACCGCGCTGCACAGCACGGTCGCGAAGACGATCGCCAACGCCGCAGGTAGCAGGCGTGTCCGCCAGTTGTTCATGCGGTCCCGCCTCTCCGGGAATCGCAGTGGTGGTTGCGTTCGAGAGTGATCTCGCGTTTCGCGGCTTCTTGTGACCGGGTCGCGTCACGTTCCCCCGAGGCGCGGTCGGGCACAGGGCTGCTCATGCGACCTCACCGTCCTGGGCGCCGGTCATCGCCGCGCCGAGTTCCTCCGGGGTCACCGAGCGCGGGTCCGCCTCGGCGACCAGCCGTCCGCCGAACATCACCCGGATGGTGTCGGACAGGCCGATCAGCTCGTCCAGGTCGGCGGAGATCAGCAGCACCGCCAGTCCTTCCGCACGGGCGGCTCGCAGGTGGTCCCAGATGACGGCCTGGGCGCCGACGTCCACGCCGCGGGTCGGATGTGCCGCGATCAGCAGCACCGGATCGCCGGAGAGCTCCCGGCCCACGACGAACTTCTGCTGGTTGCCGCCGGAGAGCGCGGACGCGTCGACCTCGATGCCGGGGGTGCGGACGTCGAACTGCTCGACGATGCGCACCGAGTCGGTCTTCGCGCCCTGCCGGTCCAGCCACCTGCCGCGGGCGACCGGGCGGCGGGTCTGGTGACCGAGGATGCGGTTGTACCAGAGCGGTTCGTCGAGCAGCAGGCCTTGCCGGTGCCGGTCCTCGGGCACGTAGCCGATACCGGCTTCGCGGCGGGCCAGGGTGGGCAGGCCGGTCAGGTCGCGCTCGCTGAGGGTGATCGGGCCCGAGTCGACCGAACGCATGCCCATGATCGCTTCGACCAGTTCGGTCTGGCCGTTGCCCTCCACCCCGGCGATGCCGACGACCTCCCCGGCGCGCACCACCAGGTCCACGTCGGACAGCACCGCGCGGTCCTGCTCCGATGCGGATAGTCCGGAAAGGACGAGCACTTCGCGATCGGTCACCGTGGACTCGCCGCGCTCGGGCACCGGGAGTTCGCTGCCGACCATCATCTCGGCCAGCCGCTGGCTGGTGACCTCGCCGGTGGGCACGGTTCCGACGGTGGTGCCGCGGCGCAGAACCGTGATCGTGTCGGCGATCGCGCGCACTTCGTCGAGCTTGTGCGAGATGAACAGGAACGTGAAGCCCTGCTCGCGCATGGTGCGCAGCGTCGCGAACAGCTCGTCGACCTCCTGCGGCACGAGCACCGCGGTGGGCTCGTCCAGGATGATGATCCGCGCGCCGCGGTAGAGAACCTTGAGGATCTCGACGCGCTGCCGATCGGCGACGCCGAGCCGTTCGACCAGCACGTCCGGGCGAACCTCGAAGCCCGCTCGGGAAGCCAGTTCTCGCACCTCGCGGCGGGCTTTCGCGCCGATGCCGTGCTCGCCTTCCGCGCCGAGCACGATGTTCTCCAGCACGGTCAGGTTGTCGGCCAGCATGAAGTGCTGGTGCACCATGCCGATCCCGGCGCGGATCGCCTCGGCCGGGGTGCGCAGGCGCACCTCCTCGCCGTGGACCCGGATCGTGCCGGAGTCCGGGGCCTGCATGCCGTAGAGGATCTTCATCAGGGTCGACTTGCCGGCACCGTTCTCGCCGCACAGCGCGTGGACCTCGCCAGCGCGCACCGACAGGTTCACATCGGAGTTGGCGACCACGCCGGGAAAGGCCTTCGTGATGCCGGTCAGCTCGACGGCGGGCGGGTCACCGGATTCCGGTTCGGTGGCGGTGTTCATGGCGCTCCAGAGGACGTCGTCTCGCGGCAGCGAAGCGAACGGACGCTCAACAATGGACGGTTTCGGCCCAGGCGCAACCCAGTTGGCGCGAAACCGCCACCGCCCGGGTGAAACCCCCACCGGGCGGTTCCGCGCGAAACCCGCGCGGAACCGCCGTCGAACGTCACGGCTTGTCGGAGACCTCGATGTCGCCGTTGGCGATGGCGTTCCGGTAGGCGTCCACCACCGGCACCAGGTCGTCGACCATGCCGCCGGACTTGGAGTACCCGACGCCGTCGATGGCCAGGTCGAACTTCTTCGGCAGCGAGCCCAGGTCGTCGCGGGCGACCGCGGAGATGTAGTCGTACACCGCGAGGTCGACGCGCTTGAGCATGGACGAGATGATCACTTCCTTGGACTCGGCCACGGTCGGCTGGTTGTACTGGTCGGAGTCCACGCCGATCGCCATGGCCCCGGACTGCTTGACCGACGAGAACACGCCCTTACCGGAGGCACCCGCGGCGTGGTAGATCACGTCCGCGCCCTCCTCCAGCTGGCCGGTCGCGATCTCGGCGCCCTTGCTCGGGTCCTGGAAACCGCTGAAGTCACCCGCCGGGGTCAGGTACTTGCTGTCGATCTTGATCGACGGCGCGGCGGCCTTGGCGCCCGCCTCGAACCCGGCCTGGAACTTCTGGATCAGCGGGGTCCGCACCCCGCCGACGAAACCGACCTGGCAGTTCTTCGACCGGTGCGCGGCGATCACGCCGACCAGGAACGAGCCCTGCTCCTCGGCGAAGACCAGCGGGGTGACGTTGGGCACGCCGTCGATCTGCTCGTCGATGATCGCGAACTTGGTGCCGGGGAACTCCGGCGCGACGGCCTTGAGCGCGTCCGCGTAGGCGTAGCCGACGGCGATCACCGGGTTGTAACCCTCGCGCGCCAGCTGACGCAGGCGGGTCTGCTTGGCGTCCTCGGACTCACCGGCACCGGCGTCGAGCTCCTTGACTTCGGAGAAGCCCATCTCGGACTTCGCCCGGTCCAGCCCGGCCACCGAGGCGTCGTTGAACGAGGCGTCGCCGCGCCCACCGATGTCGAAGGCCAGTCCGACCCGCATGTCCTTGGCGTTCGGCGGGGCCGACGGCTGCGGCGACGGGTTGGGCGCCGGGGCCCCGGCTGGCGGCGCGCTGAGCTGACAGCCCTGACCGCTGGCGTTGTTGCCGCCGCCCCCTCCGCTGTCCTTCGCGCAGCCGGAGAGCGCGAGCGCCCCGGTGAGCAGCACGGCCACCGCAGTGGCCGTTCGTGAACGTCCGGCACCCGAGCGCCTCCATGTCGGCGTCCGCCGCATGCCGTTCCCCTTTCCTGTTGGTCCCACCGCGACGCCCCCAACCGCGCCTCCGGCATGCCGGAGAGATGCGGTTCCGGTAGAACTCCACTCGATGGTGTCGTCCTCGGTGAATTGTTCTTCCGGTTCGCGGCGCACGCCATTCGGTGACGTGGCTCTCGAAATTAAGTCTTGACGCCGCCGAGTGAACATTGCTCGCGTGTCACGAAATGATTTCTACATCGATCAACCGGGCTAGCTGGCCTGTCTGGTCGATCACAGAGGGCGCGGGTGAGTAGGCCTGGGTGATTGGTCGGGTCTAGCATCCGATGCGTCAAGGCCCCTGTTCGTGGCCGGTGACGGGCGTACACCCAATACCCATTGGGACCAACTGCGACTCGGGGCCGGTCGCTCATGTTCCCGAACTGGGCCGTCAGTCCACCAGCGAGGTTGGAGGCCTTCCACCATGGCCAGCACCACCGCCTCCGCGGCCGACGCACCGGAACGCGCCACCGAGCTGCGCGCCAAGGGGCGTCTCTACCGCGGCGATCTGGGCATGTGGTCGTGGGTCGCCCACCGGATCACGGGCGTACTCACCTTCTTCTTCTTGTTCGTACACGTACTGGACACCGCCCTGGTGCGGGTTTCGCCCAACGCGTACGACACGGTCATCGAGACTTACAAGCACCCGGTGATGATCCTCTTCGAGCTGGGTCTGCTGGCGGCCGTGATTTTCCACGCGTTCAACGGCATCCGCGTGATGCTGGTCGACTTCTGGGCCAAGGGCACCAAGTACCAGAAGCCGATGTTGTGGACCGTCCTCGTGCTGTGGCTGGTCCTGATCGTCCCAGCCGCGATCAGCCTGCTCAGCCGCGCCGTCAACGAGTTCTTCGGGGGTTGAGGGCAATGACCGTCACCAACGCACCGCTTTCCGTGGAGAAGCCGCGCTCCTCCTCCCGGCCCGCCGCCCGCCGCAACAATTTCGAGCTCTACAGCTGGTTGTTCATGCGGCTGTCGGGCGTGGTCCTGCTGTTCCTGGTTCTGGGTCACCTGCTGATCATGCTGTTCCTGGACGGCGGCGTGCAGCGGATCAACTTCGCCTTCGTCGCGGGTCGCTGGGCATCCCCGTTCTGGCAGATGTGGGACCTGACGATGCTCTGGCTGGCCGGCCTGCACGGCGGCAACGGCCTGCGTACCGTCATCAACGACTACTCGCGCAAGGACGGCACGCGCTTCTGGCTGAAGATGCTGCTGTACGTCTCGGTCTTGCTGACCGTGGGTCTGGGCACCTTCGTCCTCTTCACCTTCGACCCGAACATCGGCTAGCCGCAGACGATCACCTGCGGCGAGGTCGTCGCCCGACCACGGACCTCGCCGCCGCCCGAGGAGGCGACCATGCAAATCCACAAGTACGACGTGGTCATCGTCGGCGCAGGAGGCGCCGGGATGCGCGCGGCGATCGAGTCCGGGCAGCGCGCCCGCACCGCCGTCCTGACCAAGCTCTACCCCACCCGTTCGCACACGGGTGCCGCCCAGGGCGGCATGTGCGCGGCGTTGGCCAACGTCGAAGAGGACAACTGGGAGTGGCACACCTTTGACACGATCAAGGGTGGTGACTACCTGGTCGACCAGGACGCCGCCGAGATCATGGCGAAGGAAGCCATCGACGCGGTCCTGGACCTCGAGAAGATGGGGCTGCCGTTCAACCGGACCCCCGAGGGCAAGATCGACCAGCGCCGGTTCGGCGGCCACACCCGCGACCACGGCAAGGCACCGGTTCGCCGCGCTTGCTACGCCGCGGACCGCACCGGCCACATGATCCTGCAGACGCTGTACCAAAACTGCGTCAAGCACGGCGTGGAGTTCTACAACGAGTTCTACGTCCTGGACGTCATGCTCAGCGAGGGTCCGGACGGGAAGCAGGTCTGCACCGGCGCCATCGCCTACGAGCTGGCCACCGGCGAGATCCACGTCTTCCACGCCAAGGCGGTCATCTTCGCGACCGGCGGCTTCGGCAAGGTCTTCAAGACCACGTCGAACGCGCACACCCTGACCGGTGACGGCATGGGCATCGTCTACCGCAAGGGCCTGCCGCTGGAGGACATGGAGTTCTACCAGTTCCACCCGACCGGCCTGGCCGGCCTGGGCATCCTCATCACCGAGGGCGTCCGCGGTGAGGGCGGCATCCTCCGCAACGCCGACGGCGAGCGGTTCATGGAGCGCTACGCCCCGACCATCAAGGACCTCGCGCCGCGCGACATCGTCGCCCGGTCGATGGCCCTGGAGGTGCTGGAAGGCCGCGGCGCGGGTCCGAACAAGGACTACGTGCTGCTGGACGTCACGCACCTCGGCGAGGAACTGCTCGAAGCGAAGCTGCCGGACATCATGGAGTTCTCCCGCACCTACCTGGGTGTGGAGCCGACCGAGGAGCCGGTGCCGGTCTACCCGACCGCGCACTACGCCATGGGCGGCATCCCCACCAACGTGGAGGGCGAGGTCCTCCGGGACAACGAGAACGTCATCCCTGGCCTCTACGCAGCCGGTGAGTGCGCCTGCGTCTCGGTGCACGGCTCGAACCGCCTGGGAACCAACTCGCTGCTGGACATCAACGTGTTCGGCCGCCGGTCCGGCATCGCCGCCGCGGAGTACGCGAAGGCCCACGAGCACGTCGAGATGCCGGAAGAGCCAACCAAGCTCGTCGAGGGCATGGTCGACCACCTGCGCACCGCGCACGGCGGCGAGCGGGTCGCCACGATCCGCACCGAGCTGCAGCAGACGATGGACGCCAACGCGTCGGTGTACCGCACCGAGGAGACGCTGAAGACGGCGCTGTCGAACGTGCAGGCGCTCAAGGAGCGCTACGGCCGGATCTCCGTGCACGACAAGGGCAAGCGGTACAACTCCGACCTGCTGGAGGCCATCGAGCTGGGCTTCCTGCTCGACCTGGCCGAGGCCCTGGTCAACGCCGCGCTGGCCCGCAAGGAGTCCCGCGGCGGGCACGCCCGCGAGGACTACACCGCCCGCGACGACGTCAACTTCATGCGGCACAGCATGCAGTACAAGGTGCTGCCGGAGGAGGAGGACCCGGACGCCCCGCTGGGGCTGACCGGTTTCCAGTCCGACATCCGGCTGGACTACAAGCCCGTCGTCGTCACCCGGTACCAGCCGATGGAGCGTAAGTACTGATGACCGCCGCCACCACGAACAACGAGAAGACTCAGCTGCCGGCTGACGCACCGCCGATCCCGGACGACGCCACGATGGTGACCGTCAAGATCCTGCGGTACAACCCGGAGACCGACGAGGACCCGCACTTCGAGTCCTACCGGATCCCGGCGTTGCCCTCGGACCGCGTGCTGAACCTGCTGCACTACATCAAGTGGTACGTCGACGGCTCGCTGACCTTCCGCCGGTCCTGCGCGCACGGCGTGTGCGGGTCCGACGCGATGCGGATCAACGGCGTCAACCGGCTGGCCTGCAAGGTCCTGATGAAGGACCTGCTGGTCAAGGGCGGCGAGACGACCCTGACCATCGAGCCGATCAAGGGCCTTCCGCTGGAGAAGGACCTGATCGTCGACATGGAGCCGTTCTTCGAGGCCTACCGGTCGGTCAAGCCGTACCTGATGACCACGGGCAACGAGCCGACCCGCGAGCGGGTGCAGTCGGTGGCCGAGCGGGCCCGGTTCGACGACACCACCAAGTGCATCCTGTGCGCGGCGTGCACCACGTCGTGCCCGGTGTACTGGTCGGACGGGAACTACTTCGGCCCGGCGGCGATCGTCAACGCCCACCGCTTCATCTTCGACAGCCGTGACGAGGGTGCCGAGGAGCGCCTCGACATCCTCAACGACGTCGACGGTGTGTGGCGCTGCCGCACGACCTTCAACTGCACGGACGCCTGCCCGCGTGGCATCCAGGTCACCAAGGCGATCCAGGAGGTCAAGCGCGCGCTGATGTTCCGGCGCCGCTGACTTCCAGCGAAAGCAAGAACCGGCGCTCACCTTCCGGGGTGAGCGCCGGTTTTTCGTGCTCGTTGGGTCGGTCTGCAGCTGGTCAGGACCCGTGGGTCTTTTGGGCTGTCATGGCATCCCAAAAGACTCACGGGTGCTGATCAGGCGGAACGGCGTGTCAGGCCGTGGTGTTCTGGTCGTCGTTGGTGCGGCGGGTAGCTCGGAACGCGCGCCAGCCGAGGACGCCGATGATCGTGCCCAGGACCAGGGAGACCACCGCGATCACCAGGTGGACGATCAGGTAGCTCGTCGGGGAGCCGTCTGCCCAGGACCGGTCGCTGTTCCAGATGTTGCGCACGAAGTTGGGCCACAGCAGGTAGGACCACACGCCGAAGGCCAGCAGGAACAGCGCAACACGTCGGGAAATCGTCACGGGAACAGTATCCGCTGTAACCGGCCTCACCCACCGGCCCGGGTGGACTCTGCCCGGACGCGGACCTTCCGGATTGGCTAGCCTGCTGCGTGTGCCTCGACGTGCCCGTGGTTCGGTAAACCTGCTTCGCACCAAGATCGTCGTCTGCGTTCTCGGCGTGGCGCTCCCGCTCATGGGTGGCACCGCGCACGCGCAGGACGGTTGCCCCGATGTCGCGGCGCCTCCGCCGCCGGTGGACACCTCCGAGGTACCCGCGCCCGGCCAGCCCGTTCCGGAGCCCCTGCCGGTGCCTGAGACGCCCGTGGGCGGCGACCAGATGAGCGGGTGCGGGTTCGTCGCCCCGCCCGGCGCGCCGGCTCCGCCGCCCGAGGTCACCGCGGCCAGCTGGGTGCTCGCGGACCTGGACTCCGGTGAGGTGCTGGCCGCGCACGCCCCGCACGCCCGGCACCGCCCGGCGTCCACCATCAAGGTCCTGACCGCGCTGACCGCGATCCGCGAACTGCGCCTGGACGACAAGATCGTGGTGACCCAGGAAGACGCCGATCAGGAAGGCAGCCGGGTCGGCCTCGAGCCCGGCGTCACCTACACCGTCCAGCAGGTGCTGACCGGCCTCATCCTGCGGTCCGGCAACGACGCCGCGCACGCGCTGGCGATGAAGATGGGCGGCGTGGAGGCCACCGTCCAGAAGATGAACGCGCTGGCGGAATCGTTGGGCGCGTTGGACACCCGCGCCGCGACACCGTCCGGTTTGGACGGTCCCGGCATGAGCACGTCGGCCTACGACCTGGCGACCATCTTCCGGATTGCGATGCAGGAGCCCGCCTTCGCCGCGATCGCCGGCACTCAGCAGGCCTTCCTGCCGGGCGCACCGGGCGGTCCGCCGCTGGAGGTGTGGAGCGACAACCAGGTGCTGCGCGCCTACCCCGGCGGGATCGGCGGCAAGACCGGGTTCACCGACGATGCCCGGCACACCTTCATCGGCGCTGCCGAGCGCGACGGTCGGCGGCTGGTAGCGGTGCTGATGCGCGGCGAGAACGAGCCGATCAGGCAGTCCGCTCAGACCATGAAGCTGCTGGACTACGGGTTCGCGCTGGACGGTGCGAGCGCCGTCGGCGAGCTGGTGACCACTTCCCCCGGCGCGCCCACCAACGCCCAGCCGGACGGCCAGCCGGTGCAGGCCCAGCCGGAAGCGGCGTCGATGTTCGGCACGGTCGGCGGACCGCTGGCGCTGCTGGCCGCGGCGACCATCGCCATCGTTGCCGCGATCGCCCTGCAGCGCCGTCGGGCTGCCATCGCCCGCCGTCGGCGCCGCGGTGGAGACGACCACCCCTGATCCGAAAAGCACTACCGGCCGGGTGCTTTCCGTGGTTCAATTCGTTAACGGACCCGTACCGTTAATCAATGGGGGCGGACGATGAGCGTTCTCGTGGTGGGGGCAGGCCCGACCGGACTGGCACTGGCGTGCGGCTTGCGAGCGCACGGCGTCCCGGTTCGAGTCGTCGATCGAGCCGCCGGACCGGCGACGACCTCGCGGGCGAACATCCTGCACGCACGTGGCGTCGAGGTGCTGAACCGGCTGGGCGCTCTCGGCGACCTGCCGGATCGCGCGCATCGCGCCATACAGATCACCATGCACGCCGGGGACAGGATCCTCGCCACCATCAGCTTCGGCGAAGTCGAGGGCGAACAGCTCTCCGCGCTCGTGGTGTCGCAGGCCGAGGTGGAGGCCGAGCTGCGGCGGCGGTTGACCGAGCTCGGCGGCACCGTCGAGTGGGGCCGCGAGCTCACCGACCTGGTGCCGGACGCCGACGGCGTGACCGCGACGATCTCCGGCGAAACGGCGCGCGCGGACTACGTCGTGGGCTGCGATGGCGCGCACAGCGCGGTCCGCAAGCTCACCGGCATCGGCTTCCCCGGTGCGCAGCTGGTGGACCAGTGGCTGCTCGCGGACGTGGACGCCGACTGGGACCTGGACCGCCTCGGCTCGTCGAGTTGGTTCGCCCGGGACGGGATGTTCGTCGCGATGCCGATGCGGAGCCAGACCGACGACCGGTGGCGGTTGATGGCCGACGTCGCGCACGCCGAGGACGACGTCCTCGGCCAGCTGCGCCGCCTGCTCCCCGAGCGCACCGGCCGAACCGACGCACGGCTGCGCGAGGCCACCTGGACCTCGGCCTTCCGCATCCACCGCCGGCTGGCCGACAGCTACCGCTCCGGGCGGGTCCTGCTGGCCGGGGACGCCGCGCACATCCACAGCCCGTTCGGCGGCCAAGGCATGAACACCGGCATCGGTGATGCCGAGAACCTGGCGTGGAAGCTCGCGCTGGTGGTGCAGGGCCGCGCCGGTGCTGCGCTGCTGGACACCTACCAGGCCGAACGGCGGCCGTTGGCCGAGAGCGTCCTGCGCGGCACCACGGCGAACACCAAGCTCATGCTGGCCGGGGGCGTCGTCGGCAGATCAGTGCGCAACCTGTTCACGCGGGTGGCCAACCTCGGAGCGTTCCAGCGGCGCGGGACCTGGCTGGCGTCCCAGCTGTGGGTGAACTACCGCAACGGCCCGCTCGGCTCCCGGCGCGGCCCCCGCCCTCGTCCCGGCGACCGCGTGCCGGACTTGGTGTGCCGGGACGGCAGCGGACGGCGGACGCGGTTGCACTCCGAGCTCGGCGGCCGCTGGGTGGTGCTTTCCAGTCAGGAAGCCGATATCCCGCTCGGGGACGGCGTCGTGCACCTGGTGCCCGAGAACCCGCGTCGCGAGATCCTGTTGGTGCGCCCGGACGCCCACCTCGCCTGGCGCGGGACCAGCACGGCAGAGCTCGCGCGCTGGTTCGAAACGACCTTGCGAACCGGGAGGGCCGGATGACCGGAACGCGCGGCCGACCCCGCAACCCCGAAGCGGACCGGGCGATCCTCCGGGCCGCACTGGACCTGTTCGTCGAAGGCGGGGTCGAGGGCACCAGCATCGAACAGATCGCCAAGCGGGCCGGGGTCGGCAAGCTCACCGTCTACCGGCGGTGGGACTCCAAGGAAGCGGTGCTGGCCGCCGCGATCGAGTTCGCCCGCGACGAGATCCCCGAAACCACACCGACCGGCGTCGCCGACGTACCGGTGGCGACGCTGATCCGGGAACTCCTGCCCGGTCTCGCCGAGGCGATCATCGAACCGCGGCTGCGCGCGATGATCGCCCGCGTCTTCGGGGCGAACGTCAGCCATCCGGAGCTGATGGCAACCTATTGGGAGAACTACGTCCTGCCCCGGCGGCGGACCACCCGGGCGCTGCTGGAACGCGCGCAGGCCGAGGGAACGCTCTCCGCCGATGCCGATCTGGACGTGCTGATCGACATGATGGTCGGCGCCGTGCTGTTCCGCCTGGCCCAGCCCGAACCGCTCGATATCGCGGGGGCCCGCGCCTACCTCGAATCGGTGTACCGCAGCGCCGGGCTCCTCGGCGGTCCGGAGTAGTTGTCGGACCTCGCCCCTACTGTCAGGAGGCGAATCCGAAGGACGAGGAGAGGCGGCCATGGCGACGTTCGTACTGGTGCCCGGTTTCTGGCTCGGAGCCTGGGCTTGGGATGACGTGACACGGGAACTGCGGGCGGCGGGGTACGACGTGCACCCGGTGACGCTGCCCGGGCTCGCGGACCGCGCCGACGAAGCCACCCCGGAGGTGGACGTCGAGACACACACCGCCGACCTGGTACGGCTCATCGAGGACGACGACCTGCGCGAGGTCGTGCTGGTCGGACACAGCGGCGCGAACATGCCCGTCACGGCCGTCGGCGACCGCATCCCGGAGCGGATCGCGCGGGTGGTCTACGTTGACGCCGGGCCGATGCCGGCCGGGGCATCCCTGCTCGACTTCAACCCGCCGGAAGTCCAGGAGGCGTGGCGCGAGAGCGTCGCGGCCGAGGGCAACGGCTGGCGCCTGCCGCTCCCCGACTTCGGCCCGGAGGACCTCGCCGGGCTCGACGACGGCCAGCTGGCCCGCATGCGCACCATGAGCACCCCGCAGCCGTTCGCCACCGCCACGCAGCCGCTGCAGCGGCCTGACGTCCTCCCGGACGTGCCGCGCTCGGTGATCGCGACGACCTTCACCCCGGAGGACGTGCAGGCCATGGCCGACAGCGGCAGCCCGGTGTTCGCGGTGATGGCCGGGGTCGACGTGCACCACCTGCCGACCGGCCACTGGCCGATGCTCTCCCGCCCCACCGACCTCGCCGCCCTACTCGCCGAAATCGCCGCCGGCACCGACTGATCCGACTCTCCCAGGCATGTCATAACCCGACACACCGAAACCTGTGGGCAACCCCCGGGTCCCTGTGGAGAACTTCCGCAATTTCAATGGAAATTGGACATCCGATTTCCATTGGAATTCCGGATCAACGACGGCGGCGCCAGGCCAAGCCGGCGATCGCGCCCAAGCCCACCAGGCCCGCCGTGGCGCGTGCGCCGATGCGGTTGCCGCGCACCTGGACCACCGGGCGGATGATCGCCGGGCCCGGCGGGGGCGGGGGCGTCGGCGCCAGCTCCATGTTCTCCGGGGCGCAGGCCGTCCAGGCGGCGACGAACAGGATGAACCGCGAGGTCAGGTTGGCGAACACCAGCAGACCGAGGATCGGCCCGAACGCCGCGCCGGCCGGGGAGGTGGTGACGCTGTTCAGGTAGATCACCGCGATCTGCTTGAGGACCTCGAAGCCGATAGCGGCGAACAGCGCACCCCACACCGCGCTGCGCAGCGTGACCGGTTGGCGCGGCAGCCGGGACAGCACCCACAGGAACACCAGCCAGCTCGCCGTCAGCGACAGCAGCGCCGCCAGGCCCCGCATCAGGAACACCGCCGCCGCGGTGTGCTCCATCCCGACCAGCTCGAACAGCTTCGGCCCCACACCGCCGCCGAGCGCGCTGATCCCGAACGAGACCGCCAACGCCGCGCCGAGACCGACCAGGGACAACAGGTCGGAGACCATCCGCCGCAGCATCGGCTGCTTGTCCGGCACCTGCGTCCACTGCGCCGTGAGCGCCTCGCGGAGGTTGGTCATCCAACCCAGCCCGGAGTACAGCGCGGTGAGCAGACCGATCACCCCGACCGCCCCGGCCTGCTGGATCGCCTGGTCGACGATGCCGGTCAGCATCTGGCTTATCGCTGAGCTGGGCACCGCCGTGGTGATCGAGTTCTGCAACCGCCCGAGCAGCTCCGGGCTGCCCGCCAGCACGAAACCGGCGACCGCGAAGGCGATCATCAGCAGCGGCACCAGGGCGAGCACGCTGAAGTAGGTGATCGCTGCGGCGTAGTAGTCGCCGTACTGCTTCTGGTATCGCTCGAACGCCCGGATCAGCCGATCCAGCCAACCGTGCTTTCGGCGCAGCAGCACCAGCCGCCCCGGTTTTTCCTCCTGCTGCCCGGTCACGGTGCACCTCCCGCCGCAACGGCTTCCCCTGAACGGTGGCAGGCTAACCGGAGTCGATCAGATCAGCGCATCGGTTGCAGGAAGCCCACTCGATCGAAGACCGTGCGCAGCGTTTCGCTCGCCACCTCGCGGGCGTGCTCGGCGCCGCGGCGCAGGACCTTGTCCAGCTCCGCCGGGTCGTCGAGGTAGTCCTGGACCTTCTCCTGGAACGGCGTCACGAACTCGACCACGACCTCGCCGAGGTCCTTCTTCAGGTCGCCGTAGCCCTTGCCCTCGTAGGCCGTCTCCAGCTCCGGGACGTCGCGCCCGGTCAGCGCCGAGTAGATCACCAGCAGGTTGCTGATTCCCGGCTTGTTCTCGACGTCGTAGCGGATCTCGCGCTCCAGGTCGGTGACCGCGGAGCGGATCTTCTTCGCCGAGCGCTTCGGCGACTCCATCAGCTCGACGACCCCAGCCGGCACCGACTTGCTCATCTTGGAGGTCGGGTCCTGCAGATCGTAGATCTTCGCGGTGCCCTTGGGGATGTGCGCGGCCGGGACCGTGAAGGTGTTGCCGAAGCGGGAGTTGAACCGCTGCGCCAGGTTGCGGGTGAGCTCCAGGTGCTGGCGCTGGTCCTCGCCGACCGGGACCGCGTCGGCCTGGTAGAGCAGGATGTCCGCAGCCTGCAGCACCGGGTAGGTGAACAGCCCGACGCTGACGTGCTCGACTTCCTGCCGGGCGGACTTGTCCTTGAACTGGGTCATCCGGCCGGCCTCGCCGAAGCCGGTCTGGCACTCCATCACCCAGCTGAGCTGGGCGTGCTCCGGGACGTGGCTCTGTACGAACAGCGTGGAGCGGTCCGGGTCGATTCCGAGGGCGAGCAGCTGGGCGGCGGAGAGCCGGGTGCGCTGGCGCAGCTGCGCCGGGTCCTGCTCAACGGTGATGGCGTGCAGGTCGACGACGCAGTAGAAGGCGTCGTGCTCGTCCTGCATGGCGACCCACTCCCGCAGGGCGCCCAGGTAATTGCCGAGGTGGAACGAATCGGCTGTCGGCTGGATGCCGGACAACACGCGCGGCCGAGCCGCGGACTGGCTGTTCTGGGGTGCGGTGTCGCTGCTCACGTGCTGATTCTCGCAAGTCGCGCGCCGCCGGTGGGAACGACCTCCGACAGCGCTGCGGCGGGGTGTCGGTTTTGCCTGAAACTGACCGAGCGCCGGGACGTGGGAGGTGTCAGTTTCAGGCAAAACTGACCGTCGTCCGGCACCGGAGGAGCTCAGGAGGTCTTGCGCTGGTTCTCGGGCGTGACCTTCTTCTTGCGGAACACTCCCGCGACCATGCCGACCACACCGAGCCCTACTGCGGTGAGGCCGACCGGCGTGGCCAGCGAGTCCATCGATCCGCTCATGGCCATCGCCAGCGGGTCGGCAGCGGCCGCCGTAGCGGTCACCAGCGACGCCGCCCCGGCGGCAGCACCAAGCACGGAGACTCGCGTGGCCACGCGAGATATTCGGCTACGCACGAGCGCGCCTCCCTAACGACAGATGACCCAATCGGGTCAGCATTCGTCCGAGTCTGGTGCCGGACCGTACCGGTCGGCCGTCACGCACGTGGTCGCATTGCGTAAACCGACCACGACGGAAAGGATCATATTTTCCCGAGAAATGCTCACGAATTCGGGTCTGTTGATCTTCGAAACGACGCAGGTAGGCGGCCGGTTCACGGCCAGATCACAGCCACTCGATCCAGTGAATGCCGTGACCCGAGACACACTCGAACGGGTCAAGCCTGGCTGATGCCCAGCTGCACTCGCCCCGCCCGCCCGTAGGTGGTGGTCCGCTGCCGCGCCGGACGACCCGCCCGACCAGCCAGTTCGTGCAGCTCATCGACGCTGCGCTCCGATCCGTGCTCGGACCCGGCCATCCGGCTGATCGTCTCCTCCATCAACGTCCCGCCGACGTCGTTGGCCCCGCCGTTCAGCACCTCGGTCGTCCCGGTGTCGCCGAGCTTGACCCAGGAGCACTGGACGTTGTCGATGCGACCGTGCAGCAGGACCCGCGCCATCGCGTGCACCGCGCGGTTGTCCCGGTGCGTGGGGCCCGGGCGGGCCAGCCCGGCGAGGTAGATCGGCGCGTTGCGGTGCACGAACGGCAGCGGCACGAACTCGGTGAGCCCGGCGTTGCCGTGCTCGGCCGCGGTGTCCTGCACCCCGGCCAGCGTTCGGAGGTGGCCCAGCCAGTGCTCAGGCGTGTCGACGTGGCCGTACATCATCGTCGACGAGGACG
The DNA here is from genome assembly GCF_053593195.1 of Saccharopolyspora sp. NPDC002376. NCBI lineage: Bacteria > Bacillati > Actinomycetota > Actinomycetes > Pseudonocardiales > Pseudonocardiaceae > Saccharopolyspora > Saccharopolyspora sp. NPDC002376. The sequence continues at coordinate 167,494 of NZ_JBSFBZ010000005.1, read as the reverse complement.
GGATGCCCAGCCGGTGCGCAGTGCTGATGACCTCGATCCACTCGGCGGCTGGCAGCTTGCCCTTGGTCAGCACCCAGCGCACCTCGTCGTCGAGGATCTCCGCCGCAGTGCCCGGAATGCTGCCCAGCCCGGCTTCCTTCAGCTCGACCAGCCAGTCCGCGACGCTCACCCCGGCCTTGGCCGCCGCGCTGACGATCTCCATCGGGCTGAACGCGTGGACGTGCATCTCCGGCACCCGCTGCTTGATCGCCCGCACCAGGTCGGCGTAGCCGGACACCGGCAGCCGCGGATCGATGCCGCCCTGCATGCAGATCTCGGTGGCGCCGGCCCGCCACGCCTCGTCGGCGCGGCCGGCGACCTCCTCCGGCGAGAGCCGGTAGGCGTCGGCGTCGCGCTCGCGCTGCGCGAAGGCGCAGAACCGGCAGCCGACGTAGCAGATGTTCGAGAAGTTGATGTTGCGGTTGACCACGTAGGTGATGTCGTCGCCGACGACCTCCCGGCGCAGCTCGTCGGCGATCCGCGCGAGCTCGTCCAGCGCGGCTCCGTCGCAGGTCATCAAGGCCATTGCCAGGTCGTGATTCGCTTCGTCCAGCAACGCCGCCGGGTTCGATCCGGCCAGCTGGAGCCCGGCGCGCACGTCGGCGTCGAGCCGCTCCGGGGCGGCGTCGGCGGGTACCTGGGCGCGCAGCTCGTCCCAGTCGCCGTAAACGGTGTCGAAGTCGCCGCGGCGGTCGTCGGTGCGGCCCGAGGTGTCGATGCTGCGGTGCAGGTCGGTGCGGCCGATGGATTCGAACCCGCCGTCCGGCTCCTGCCACTCGCGGCCGACGATCTCGGCGTCCGGCAGCGCCAAGCCGTCCTCGGCGGCCAGCGCCGCAACGTGTCCGGCCACCCGCAGGTCCAGCCACTGCGTGCTGTCGCCCGCGAGCCCGGCGCGCACGTAGCGCGGGTAGGCGGTGAGCCGTTCGCGCAGCTCGAACCCGGCTTCCGCGGTGGTCGCGGCCAGGTCGTCCAACTGGGGCCAGGGGTGCTCGGGGCTGACGTGGTCCGGGGTCACCGGGGAAACCCCGCCCCAGTCGTCGATCCCGGCGCGCAGCATCAGCAGCTGCTGGTCGCCGACCAGGTTCGGCGGCGCCTGCACGCTGACCCCGGAGGGCATGAGCAGCCGCGCGACGGCGACGGTGGCGGCCAGGTCCTGCAGATCGGCGTCGGGCACGTCGCGCATCGCGGTATCCGGTTTGGCCCGGAAGTTCTGCACGATGATCTCCTGCAGATGCCCGTACTGGCGGGCGACGCTGCGCAGCGCGAGCAGCGATTCAGCGCGTTCGGTGCGGTTTTCACCGATGCCGATGAGGATTCCGCTGGTGAACGGCACCGCCACGCGCCCGGCGTCCTCCAGCGCGCGAAGCCGGACCGCGGGTTCCTTGTCGGGGCTGCCGAAGTGCGGTCCGCCCTTGTCCCGCCACAACCGCTCGGCGGTGGTCTCCAGCATCATGCCCATGCTGGCCGCAACCGGCTTGAGCCTGGTCAGCTCGGACCAGGACAGCACGCCGGGGTTGAGGTGCGGCAGCAGTCCGGTCTCCTCCAGCACCGCGATCGCGCAGGACCGCACGTAGTCCACAGTGGAGGAATAACCGCGCGCCTCGAGCCACTCCGCGGCCGCCGACCAGCGCTCCTCCGGCCGGTCGCCCAGGGTGAAAAGCGCTTCTGTGCAACCGGCCGCGGCACCCTGCCGGGCGATCTCGACGACCTCTTCGCGCTCCAGGAACGCCGACTCGACGCGGTGCGGCACGGTGGCGAAGGTGCAGTAGTGGCAGCGGTCCCGGCACAACCGGGTCAGCGGGATGAACACGTTGCGGGCGTGGGTGACCACGCCGGGCCGACCCTCCGCGACCAGGTGCGCGTCCCGCGCGCGACCCGCTGCGGCCAGCAGTTTCTCCAGGTCGTCGCCTCGGGCGTGCAGCAGCACGGCAGCCTCCGCGGCGTCCAGCGAGACGCCGTCGGTGGCTCGGCGAAGAGCTCGGCGCATGGCCGACTCGCTCGGGGTGGGTTCCGGCAGGGCGAGTTGCAGATCTACGACCGACACCAGGCGACTCTATGGCCGATGTGGGGGGTCTCGCAGCCACCGAAGACGTGGCTCAGCGCTCACTTTCGGCAAGGTAATTACTCCGTTTCGCCCTACCAGGCGTCGCCGAAACAGGCGCAGAATCCGACGGATACCTGGGTGGATCACACACTCTGTCTCCATAGGAGGGACACGTGTCACGCAAAGGAATGAGTGGCAGAACTGCGCGCATCGCCGGTTCTGCCCTCGCGCTGGCCCTGTTGGTGCCGGCCGGAATCGTCAGCGCGGCTACCCCCGCGCCGGCGACCACCGCCGCTCCCGCGCACTTCGTCGTGGTCGGACCGACCGGTGACGGTCTGCAGCAGACCGAGGACTCGGTCCGCGCGGTCGGCGGCACGGTCGTGCAGAGCTGGCCGCAGATCGGGGTCGTCGTGGCGACCTCCACCGACCCCGGATTCGCCGACGCCGTGCGCACCCAGCCCGCGGTCGAGCAGGCCGGGAACAGCCGCAACCTCGCCGAGCAGCTCCCGCCGACGCAGTCGACGCGACTGGAAGCGCTCGAGGGCACCACCGGCGCCAACACCTTCGCCGCGCAGGCCGACCAGGAGCCGCTGGAAGCCGAGCAGTGGGACATGCGGCAGATCAAGGCCGACCAGGCCCACACGATCTCGCAGGGCAGCAAGGACGTCACCGTCGGCGTGCTGGACTACGGCATCGACCCGACGCACCCCGACCTAAGCCCGAACCTGGACCTGTCCAAGTCGGTGAGCTGCACCAACGAGGGCATCCCGGACACCCGCCAGGAGGCCTGGCAGCCGCAGGACGAGACGCAGGCCCACGGCACGCACGTGGCGGGCACCATCGCCGCGGCGCGCAACGGCGCCGGCATCGTCGGTGTCGCGCCGGACGTCTCGCTGGCCTCGGTGCGCGTGATCGATGACGACGGGTTCATCTACCCCGAGTACGCGATCTGCGGTTTCGTCTGGGCCGCCGAGCACGACATCGACGTCACCAACAACTCCTACTTCGTCGACCCCTGGTACCTGTGGTGCGACTCCGACCCGGACCAGAAGGCCGCAGCCGAGGCGGTGCGCCGGGCGGTCGACTACGCCAACGGCAAGGACGTCGTGACCGTGACGTCGGCGGGCAACAGCAACTGGGACCTGTCCAAGCCGATCCGCGACACCGACAGCCCGAACAACGGCGGCCCGACGCAGGACCGCAAGACCGGGCACGAGTGCCACGTCCTGCCGGGCGAGCTGCCGGGCGTGGTGTCGGTGTCCGCGGTGGGAGCCGACGCGGTGAAGTCGTACTACTCCAACTACGGGACGGGTTCCATCACGGTGACCGCCCCGGGCGGTGACAAGAACCAGATCCCGGACACCCCGTCGAAGAACGGCCGAGTGCTGTCCAGCGTGCCCGGCGGCGGCTGGGGCTGGATGCAGGGCACCTCGATGGCCGGTCCGCACGCGGTCGGCGTGGTCGCGCTGCTGCGCAGCAGCCACCCGGAGTGGAACGCCCAGCAGACGATGGGCGCGCTGGCCAACCAGGCGGACACCCTGGAGTGCCCGACGAACTACGACCCGGACGGCGACGGCAAGCCGGACGCGGTCTGCTCGGGCGGCAAGAACGGCACCGGCTTCTACGGCGCAGGCCTGATCGACGCCCTCGACGCCGTCCGGTGACCCGCGGGGACCACAGTTTCAATTGAAACTGTAGAACTCCCTCACGGCGGATCACAGTTTCAATTGAAACTGTAGATCCCGGACCCCGAACAGGTGATGAGCGAAGGGCCCCTCCGACTCGATCGGCCGGAGGGGCCCTTCGCCGTTCTGGGTTGCCGGGCAGAACCCGGGGACGGACGCTCGGTGCCAGTGGAAACCGGTGGGGAGCGAGGTCGGTTGTGGGGGACTCGGAGCGATTCGTGATCGTGGGCGCCGGGATGGCCGGGGCCAAGGGCGCCGAGGCGCTGCGGGCGCTGGGGTTCGACGGACGGATCTCGCTGTTCGGCGACGAACCGCACCGCCCCTACGAGCGACCGCCGCTGTCCAAGGACTACCTGCTGGGCAACGCCGAGTTCGACGCCGCCTACGTGCACGACGAGAACTGGTACCTCGAGAACCGGGTGGACCTGCAGCTCGGGATGACGGTGCAGCGCATCGACCGCGCCCTCCGCCAGATCGAGCTCACCGACGGCACCCGCATCGAGTTCGACAAGCTCCTGCTCACCACCGGTGCGCACCCCCGATCCCTGCCGGTGCCCGGCGTCGACGCCGAAGGCGTGCTGTACCTGCGCCGAGTCGAGGACTCCGACCGCATCAAGCAGACCTTGGCCGAGATCGAGCGGCTCGTCGTGGTCGGCGCGGGCTGGATCGGCCTGGAGGTCGCCGCCGCAGCCCGCACCGCAGGCGTGGCCGTGACCGTCGTCGAGACGGCAGAACTGCCGCTGCTGCGAGTGCTCGGCCCCGAGGTCGCCCAGGTGTTCGCCGACCTGCACCGCGCGCACGACGTCGACTTCCGCTTCGGCTCCGCGGTCGACGAGATCCACGTGACCGACGGCCGCACGACCGGCGTCCGGCTGACCGACGGCGCCGACATCCCCGCCGAAGCGGTGCTGGTCGCGGTCGGCGTGGACCCGGACGTCGCGCTGGCCCAGCAAGCCGGTCTGCGAGTGCGAAACGGCATCCTCGTGGACGCCTCGCTGCGCACCCCGGACCCGAACATCGTGGCGGCCGGCGACGTGGCCAACGCCTTCAACCCGTTGCTGGGCAAGCAGATCCGCGTGGAGCACTGGGCGAACGCGCTGAACCAACCGGCGACCGCGGCGGCCTCGATGCTGGGCCGAGACGCGGAGTACTCAGAACTCCCCTATTTCTTCACAGATCAGTACGACCTGGGAATGGAGTACCTCGGTTACGCCGAACCGGGGGACTACGACCAGGTGATCTTCCGAGGCGACGTGCCGACCCGAGAGTTCATCGCCTTCTGGCTCAACGGAGGCCGAGTCCTAGCGGCGATGAACGTCAACGTCTGGGACGTCCAAGACCAGCTGAAAACCCTGATCACCTCAGGAACAACGGTCGACGCAAAAGCCCTGGCCAACCCCAACACCCCGCTGAACGACCTAATCGCCCACTAAACCCCTGGAACCGCCCGATCGAGCGTTGTACACTCCCAACGCAGTGTTGCACACTCGCAACATGATCAGCAGCGGTCGGCACCCGAAGAAGGAAATCGTGAAAGCGATCTGCCTCGCCAAGGAAGACGGACTCATCGCGATCGAACGACACACCGGACACCGCTGGGGTGCCATCGTCTGCATGCAGTGCAAGGAGAGGATGTCCATCTGGTGCACACCCAGAGTGCCGGAAAATGACGTCGCGAAGATAAACAGGTTCCGCAGCCGCCACCAGGAGTGTTCATGAACAGCCACGAGTTCACGCTGATCCTCGACCGAACCCCCAACGACGAGGAGTACGACGCGTTGTTCGAGGCGGGGTGCGACGACGCCGTTGTCGAGATCCGCAACGGCGCAACACTGCTGGACTTCACCAGGGAATCCCCAACCCTGGCCCACGCACTGGTCACAGCAATCCAGGATGCCGAACGCGCCGGGTTCCGAGTGGAAGGCGTGCAGACCGATGACTTGGTCTCCCTGCGCACCATCGCGGATCGACTGGACCGAAGCTACGAGAGCGTCCGCCTGCTGGCCGCGGCACGTCGCGGGCCAGGCGGATTCCCAACGGCACTGTCCGGCGACGGCTGGTCGCTGTACTCCTGGTCCCAGGTGGCCGATTGGTCAACCCGACACCTCGACGCGCGGCCATCGGTGGACGCCTTCGAGATCGAGATCGCCGCTACCAACCATCTCGTTCGAGCTCGGAACATGTTGCGGGACAACGAGAACCGGAAGGAATTCACGACCCTGCTGGGCGCTTGAGTCAGGTGGCGAGGGAGCGGGTTACGAAGGTGGCGATCAGGTCATTCTCGTCGTAGTCCGCCAGGACTTCGGGGACCGTCAGGTGTTCCAGGATCAGGCCCGTCATCGCGTAGTAGAGCAGGACGGTGGTCATGTCGTCGCCGGGGATTCCGGACTCCCGGCGGCCTTCGACGTTCATGTTCAGGTTGTCGCGCAGGGTTTTCGTCAGCGCCGCTTGGAGTTCCGGGCGACGAGTGGCCTCCAGGCGGAGTTCCAGCAGCGCCAGCCAGCCGGTGCGGTCGCCGGAGATGTGGTGGTAGAGCGCGCGCATCAGCTCGGCGAGCAACTCCGGCGACGGCGGCATCTGCGCTGATTCGACTTCCGCCGGGTCGAGCGTCAGCCGGTGGTGAATGTGCGCGCCGACCTGGTTGAGCAGGTCATCGCGGTTGGCGAAGTAGTTCGACGCGGTGCCCTTGGGCACACCCGCCTCGGCGTCCACCGCGCGGAAGGTCAGACCGCGCGCGCCGTCCCGCGCCAGCACCTCGATCGCGGCGTCGACCAGCGCGAACCGCCGCTCCTGGTTCTGCACCATCGCGTCCTCCAACATTGCCACTTGACAACCACTACACACATAGTACTACATTTGAAGCACTACGAACGAAGTGGTTTGGCCAGGGAGGCGCGGATGCGAAAACTCACCTACTTGATCGCCTCGACCATCGACGGCTTCATCACCGGCCCGGACAACACCAACCCGGACTTCTTCCTGCACGAGGGCGACCACGCCCAACCGACCCGCGACGAGTTCCCGGAGATCATGCCGACGCAGTTCCGCCCGCTGCTCGGCCTCGAAGACGCGCCGAACAAGCACTTCGACACGGTTCTGCAAGGCCGCAGCACCTGGGAGATCGGCGTACAGGACGGCACGACGAACGCCTACCAGCACCTGCGCAACATCGTTTTCTCCCGAACGATCGCCGAAAGTCCCGATCCCACAGTGGAATTCGTCGCCACCGACCCGCTCGAGCACGTGCGAAAGCTCAAGCGCGAGGACGGCATGGGCATCTGGCTCTGCGGCGGCGGAAAGCTCGCGGCAACCCTCCGCCCGGAGATCGACGAACTGATCATCAAACTCCACCCGGTGGTCGCCGGAGCCGGAATCCCCTTGTTCGACGGCGAATTCAGCCCCGAGCAGTACGACCTGACCAACGCCCAGACCTTCAACAGCGGCGTCGCCCACCTCACCTACACCAAGCGCTGAACCTGGAAGACCACCTTGCGAAAGCTCACCTACTGCGCCGCCATGACGATCGACGGCTTCATCGCCGCCCCCGACCGCTCGGACCCGAGCAGCACCGGGCTCATGGCACCGACCCCCGAGTACATTCCGGCGCTGCTCGCCGAACTCCCGGAGATCATCCCGACCCACCTGCGCGAACCGCTCGGCATCGCCGACGTCGAGCCGAAGCACTTCGACACGGTCGTCGAAGGCCGCAACTCCTACGAGATCGGCCTGAAAGCGGGAGTGACCAACGCGTACGCGCACCTGAAGCACTACGTGTTCTCGCGAACGCTGACCGAAAGCCCGGACCCCGGAGTGAAACTCGTCGCGACGGATCCGATCGAGAAGATCCGCGAGCTGAAAGCCGAGCCGGGCAAGAAGATCTGGCTGGTCGGCGGCGCGCAGCTGGCCGCAGCCCTCCGCCCGGAGATCGACGAGCTGATCATCAAGCTCAGCCCGGTCGTCGCCGGAGCCGGAATCCCCCTGTTCGACGGCGAATTCAGCCCCGAGCAGTTCGACCTGACCGCCGCCGAGCCCAAACCCGGAGGCGTCATCCACCTGACCTACCAGAAGCGATGACCACCGCGATCCCCGAGCCGAGACCGATCAGCGGCTCGGGGAGGCACCGGCACGACACAGCCGCGACGTGACGCATCACACATCGCGTAGACCTCTACGTTGATCGAGGTAGCAATCTCATGACCATGAATAACACCACGCGAACCCCGGTCATCGAGGACACCACCAGCGATCACGAGCACGACGTCGCAGCGATCGCGCAGGTGATCGCCGACACCGAGACGGCCTTCAACACCAACGACCCCGATCTCATGACAGCGCACTTCGCGCGGAACGCCACGGTCGTCAACGCCGTCGGTGTGCAGCTGTCCGGCTGGGACGCGCTGCTCGAGGCGAACCGCAAGGGCCTGGCCGGATTCCTCCGCGACAAGCACGTGAAGTACGAGCTCAGCGACATCACGTTCATCCGCCCCGACGTCGCTCTCGCGCACAAGCACGCCCGAGCCACCCAGCCCGATGGCGAGCTCATCGACGTCGACCCCGCGATGGTCGCCCTCTACGTCCTGGTCAAGGAACAGGGCCGCTGGTGGATCGCTGCCCGCCAGAACACCCCCACCAAGTCCTGAACGAACCTCAGACGTCGAAAACAGCCGTCACCGGCGCGTGGTCGGACCAGCGCTGGTCGTAGGTCTCGGCCCGCTCGACCAGCGCCGACGTCGCCTTCTCCACGAGGCCGGGGGTGGCCACGTGGAGGTCGATGCGCCAGCCGGAGTCGTTGTCGAAGGCCTTGCCGCGGTAGGACCACCAGGAGTACGGGCCGGGGCCCTCCGGGTGGAGGTGGCGGACCACGTCGGTGTAGCCGCTCTCGTACAGGCTGGTCAGCCAGGCCCTCTCCTCCGGGAGGAAGCCCGCTGCCTTGCGGTTGGCCTTCCAGTTCTTCAGGTCGACCTCCTGGTGGGCGATGTTCCAGTCACCGCACACCAGCACTTCGCGTCCTTCGGCCGCGGCGCGCGCGCAGAGGCCGTCCAGGTACGCGCGGAACTCCTTCATGAAGCGTTCCTTCTCGTCCTGGCGCTCCGTGTCGACCTCTCCGCTGGGCAGGTAGAGGCTTCCGATCACCAGACCCGGCAGGTCGATCTCCGCGTACCGGCCGCTCTCGTCGAACTCCGCGGAGCCGAAACCGATGCGCACCGCTTCGGGCTCGGCACGGCTGTAGATCGCGACGCCGGCGCGGCCCTTCGCCGAACTGGGCGCGAGCAGGGTGTGCCACCCCTCGGGTTCGCGAACGGCGGCGGTGAGCTGGTCGGGCTCCGCGCGCGTCTCCTGCATGCAGATGACGTCCGCTTCGGTGGCGGCCAGCCACTCCACGAAGCCCTTCTTGGCGGCAGCGCGCAGGCCGTTGACGTTGACGGTCGACACAATCAGCACGTCCGTGAGCGTAACCACCACCGCTGATGATCACCCCACGTGGTCACGCCGACTCGGGGACACCTGCCGAGCGCACGTTTCCGCTGTTCAGCGGCTGTGAGCACTTTGGGGTGCTCTAGCGACCCAAAGTACTCACGGGTCCCGACCAGCCAGGCTCACCGATGCGGACGGGTGCGGCGGCGGTCACGTCGGCGGGTCGTCCGCGGTGCCGCCGGGCGCTGCCAGAGCCACATGCAGACCCGGGCTCCGCCGAGGCTGGAGCGGTCGACAGCGAGGCGACCTCCGGTCGACTCCGCGACCCGGCGCGCGATGTCGAGGCCCAGACCGGTCGATCCGGCGCTGCTGCGGCCGCGCTGCACGGCCTCGGACAGCTCCGCCACGCCCGGGCCCGCGTCCTCCACGATCACGCCGACCACACCATCGTTGCGCTGCAACGACACCACGAACTCGGTCGCCTCCGGGGTGTGCCGGAAGACGTTGCCCACCACGGCATCCACCGCCGCTGCCAGCTCCGCGCTCGGCACCGGAACCAGGACGGATCCGTCCGCACCGCGCAAGCCCCACGGCCGCTGCTGGTCCTCAGCCAGCGCCGACCAGAACTCGAGCCGTTCGCGCAGCAGTGCCGCGACGTCGCAGTCCGCATCCTCACCCGGACCGGCGCGGCGAGCACTGTTGATGACCAAGTCCACCTCGCGTTCCAGCCGGTCGATGGCGATCCGGGTCTGCTCGGCAGCTTGATCATCGCCCAGCGCTTCGGCATTCAAGCGAAGCGCAGTCAGCGGAGTGCGCAGCCGATGCGACAAGTCCGCCGCCATCTCCCGCTCCGCGGCAAGTAACTGACGCACACGGTCAGCCATCGTGTTGAAAGCCTGCCCAGCCGCCACCAGCTCCGGCGGGCCACTCGGATCCACTCGGACGCTGAGCTCCCCCGCACCCAACGCCGACGAAGCATCCGCCAGCCGGATCGTCGCGCGAACCATCCGCGCGGCCAACCGATCTGCGACCAGCAAGGAGCCGAGGACCAGCAACAACCCGACCGCGCCGAGGATCAGCCAAGACCGCAGCACACCACGGGTCTGATCCGCCGCCGGGACGAAGACCTCGACGATCGCCGTACGTCCGCCGTCCAGCGCGATCGGCTGCACGAACGCCGCCCCGCCCGGCACCTCGACGGTCGAGGTCCGCGCATCCGCCAACGCCAGGCGAACCTCCCCAGCCCGACTCGTTCCGATCACGCCGCCGTCCGGCAGGTGCACCGCGAGACGGCCCAGCTGGCCTGCTCCGGTGCTGGCCACCGCCTTGCCGATCAGCCCGTGGTCGTCCGTGGTCGCCAGCACCGGCGCCAGCGCGACGGCCTGCCGCTCGGCGTTGGAAATCGCCTGGTCCCGGGCCATCTCGCGGACCACCAGGCCGAGCGGGATGAGGAACGCCAGCGCGACCATCGAGGTCACCGCCAGCGCCACCAGGACGACCGTGCGTCTCATTCCGGTTCCACGAGCTTGACCCCGACGCCGCGCACCGTGTGCAGGTAGCGGGGTTCGGCCGCGCTCTCCCCCAACTTCCGGCGCAGCCAGGACAGGTGGACGTCGATCGTCTGGTCGTCGCCGTAGGACTGCCGCCACACCTGGGACAGCAGCTCGCGGCGCGGCACCACCCGCCCCGGCCGCGAGGCGAGGTAGGTCAGCAGGTCGAACTCCCGGCGGGTCAGTTCCAGCTCGGCGTCGTCGAGCACGACCACCCGGCTCTCCGGATCGATGCGCAGCCCGCCGACGGTGATCAGCTGCGCCGGCTGCACACCGCGGGCGCGGCGCAGCACGGCTTCGATGCGGGCGTTGAGGTGTTCGCTGGAGAACGGCTTGACGAGGTAGTCGTCGGCGCCGGCGCGCAGCAGGCGCACGATCTCGGTCTCGTCGTCGCGGGCGGTCGCCACGATGGTCGGCACGTCGGAGACGCCGCGGATCATCTTGAGGGTTTCGCCGCCGTCGAGGTCCGGCAGCCCGAGGTCGAGGATGATGACGTCCGGCGGGTGCTCGGACACTTCGCGCAGCGAGTCGAGGGCCGTGCCGACGCTGCGGACCACCCAGTCGCGCGCGGTCAGGTCCCGGATCAGCGCAGCGCGCACCACCGGATCGTCCTCGACAACCAGCACCACAGCCATGGCGGGCACCATAACGGGGCAGTGAGAGTCGTTCGTGTTTCGGTGAACCTCCCCACGTCGCCGACAGCGGTGCAGGTTCGGCTGGTTGCGCGGAGTCGGCGCGGACGTGGATGATTGCGCTCCCGTGCGCATCCATCGAGCCTTCACCTACGTCGGCGTGTGGCTGGCGGCGACCACTGCTGCCGTCACGGTGACCTGGCTCGGCGTGCGAGACGTCATCCACGGCGCGGTGTTCGACCAACCGGATCCACCGCCGGTGGCCCGCGCCGTCACCGTGTCACCAACGGAGCAGCCGCCGCCCCCCGAGCCACCGCCGACCACCACCGCCGCAGAACCAACCACAGTGGACACTCCGGCTCCCGAAGTCACCACACCGATCGAGGAACCAGACGACGCCGAGGACGTGCGCGCCTACGACGTCACCGGCGGCACGGTCGTGCTCGAAGTACTCCCAGAGCGCGCAACGCTGATCTCAGCCACCCCGCGCGCGGGGTACACGGTGCAGACCTGGGAACAGCCCGGCTGGCTGCGGGTCGAGTTCACCACCGACGGCGCAGCTTCCTCGCTGATCGCCACCTGGCACGACGGCCCGACCTCGGTCCAAACCTTCGAGAACTGAACCGCTACGACGAACGCACGGTAATTGATCGATTTCTCCTGGTTATGGCCCGGTAGGTGCATCCAATCCGGGCAAGGCGCTCGACCTTGGCACGGATTCCACTACTATTCCCTCGCGTAACGTTCCACAGCTGGATCACGACTAGCTGTCGTAGTGTCCCCCCTTCAGGAGGTCTCGCGTGGCCCCGGACAGCGCCACGAGCAGCGGTCCCACTGCGCGCCGCCTCGTGCTCGGCAGTCAGCTGCGCCGGTTGCGCGAAGCGAGCGGCATCTCCCGCGAGGACGCCGGGTACGCCATCCGCGGCTCCGGTTCGAAGATCAGCCGATTGGAGCTCGGCCGGGTCGGTTTCAAGGAACGCGACGTCGCCGACCTGCTGACGTTGTACGGCGTCAGCGACGACACCGAACGCGAGTCCTTTTTGGACCTGGTGCGCCGCTCCAACGAACCGGGCTGGTGGCACCGCTACAACGACCTGATGCCCTCCTGGTTCCAGGACTACGTCGGCCTCGAGGAATCGGCCTCCCGGATCCAGACCTACGAGATCCAGTTCGTGCCAGGCCTGCTCCAGACCGAGCGCTACGCCCGCGCAGTGGCCACCCAGGGCCGCCCGGAGTTCACCGAGGACGAGCTGGACCGCCGGGTCCGGCTGCGGATGCAGCGGCAGAAGCTGTTCAGCCAGCCGAAGGCGCCGCGGGTGTGGGCGGTGATCGACGAGTCGGTGCTGCACCGGCCGATCGGCGGCCGCGAGGTGCTGCGCGAGCAGATCGAGTTCCTGCTCGAGGCGACCAGCCTGCCCGCGGTGACGTTGCAGATCCTGCCGTTCGAGCTGGGCCGGTCAGGCGCGGAGGGCGCGTTCACCGTCCTGCGCTTCGCCGAGCCGGAGCTGCCGGACATCGTCTACCTCGAGCACCTCTGCGGCGCGCTCTACCTGGACAAACCGGACGACGTCGAGGTCTACAGCAAGGCCAGCCACCGGCTCGCGGTCGATGCCCAGACACCGGAGCAGACCCGCAAGACCCTCAAGGCCGCCCTGCAGCAGGCCTGAGCGGCGTCATCCGCCCGGACGAGCGCTGACCACTTTTTGCCGTTTTCAGCACTGAGCGGCACCCGCCCGCGCACTGCCCCACCTTCGCGTCGAACTCACATCGAGCACCAAAACACGCTGGTCATAGCGGTTTTGCATGCCCGAATCGCACCTTCCGGGTGGAACCCAACGACGCCGCGTTCGCCCGGTTACGCCCTCGATGCCGACCATGATCAACATCACACCCGCGTGCACGTGCATTCAATCGTGCATCTGCACCTGCTAACTTGAATGCACGATCAACTGCACGTGCAGATGGTCGTGCAGCGTTAGTTCGCGGGAAGTGGGGTTCGGATGCCGAACATCCAGAACGGCATGTCAGCCAAGCAGGTTCCCAACGCGCTGTGGCGCAAGAGCCGCCACAGCGGCGCGGTGGGCAACTGCGTGGAGCTGACACCGGTCGATGGCGGAGTGGCGGTCCGGAACTCCCGCTTCCCCGAGGGGCCGGCCCTGGTCTACAGCCGGGACGAGCTCGCCGCCTTCCTGCACGGAGCCAAGGACGGCGAGTTCGACGACCTGATCGCCTGAGCGGCGGAGACCTCGCGCCGAGCGGGGTCGCAACCCTCACGACGGATATCGGTGGCGCCATGTACGACATTACGAACGGCCTGCAAGCACTGGTCGCGCGCGACTTCCAGTTCGCGCACCCACGTGATGCCGACGGTGGGCTAGTCGCCGTGGTCGGCATCCGGGTGCACCGCGGCGTCTTCGACATCCTGCAGCTGTTCGGCGAGACCGACGCCGACGCGGCCCGAGTCCCCGGCGACGAGTCAGACGTGCTGTTCCCGAACAAGGTTCTGTGGCGCACCACCGGCCCGGCGCGCGACGTGATCAACGAGCTGCTGACGCTCAGCGACCCCGCCCCGGACATGGGATCACCTGCCACGGGCTTCTGGATGCCGACCAACGCCGGCCGTTCGGCCTGGCTGGCCGCCTCCGCCTGAGCCCCGCACCCCAGATCCCCGCCCCGACCCCGGCGCCGATGTCCTCTGCGGACTCAACGCACCGGGAACCCCGAAGAGATCGAGTTCCCGCGCCACCCCGACATGGCGCGGGAACTCGATCGGGGCGGAAGTTCCCAATTTTAGGGAAATTTGGAAACCCCACCGGCCAACGTCAGGCGCGCTGGCCCAGCGTTCCCACCGTGCAGGCGTGCAGCTGACTGGCGGCTTCGAGCGCCGCGATGTCGCGAGCGGTGAGCTCTTTCCAGCGCTGGGCAGAAGTACGCCATGAACACGGCGTAACCGATGAAGCCGACCATTACGTAGCCGACCGCGCCGGTGAGCAGAACGACGATCCAACCTCCGGCGGGCAAGCGCTCACGTCCACGGCGTCGAGCCCAACCCCGCAGCCCGGAGTGCACTAGCCAACCGGCACCGACCGCACCCACCCACCCACGCGAGCACAGACACGAAGCTGGTCGCCGCCAGCGCCAGGAAAAGGGTCAACACCATCGAATCCCGGATCACCCGGTGGTGGCGAGCGGCCAGCGCCTCCGCCAGCACCGCCACCGGGTGGACGCCCGGCGATGGCGGGATCGCCCGCCGCTCCTCCCCTGCGCATGGCGTCCTTACCACGCGCGAACCGAGCTGTTCCCATCCGACTTCCGGATCGAGCCCGTGTTCCGGAAGTACTGCGATGAAAAGTCCGGTTCCGCCAAACCCACCCAAATGGCGGGATGCCCGTTGGCGCGAACGACAGGGAGCTCAGTCCACTTTGTACATCGGGTTGGGGAGCTTCACGCCTCGTTCGGCGTGGCCTCCGTCGAGGTCTGAGTTCTGGTCGCCGATGTTCAGGACGATCCGGTAGCCCTGGCTCTCGATGTCGGCTCGCGCTCCGCTCTTGTACTGCACCACCGACGGGTCGTGGTCGTCGGTCGGCCGCAGGTAGAGGGCGCTGAACTCCGAGTAGCCCTCCTCGCGGAGGTCCTGCTCGGTGGCCGTGCGCATCTCCGGGGCTTCTCGGCGGCCGGTGACGAAGAAAACCGCGACACCGTTCGAGTTCGCGAACTGCACCAGGTCGCGGGTCGCGGCGATCGCGGTGGGCTGGCGGGACAGCACGTACTCGTCGAACGCCGCCTTGTAGTAGCCGAAGTCGTGGTCGGCCTCGTAGCCGTAGGTGGACAGGCTGGTCTCGTCGATGTCGAGCACGATCGCGGGTTTTTCCACGCCCTGCTTCAGTCGCTGGGCCAGGTAGTGCTGGCCGCGCTCGTCCTCGCGGGCGATGTCGGCGTCCCAGCGACCGGACTCGTGGTAGTCCACAATGGACCTCTTGAGCTCGGACAGGTTCGGGAGCCGGTCGGCCGGTCCGGCGCCCTGCGCCGTGGCGCAGCCGGAGACGAGCGCGCCCAGCAGGGCTATTGCGGCGAACGATCTGATGCGCACGTGCGGAACCTCCTGGTGAGAAACCACGTCAGCAGCCTCGAAGAACTCGCTGCGCCGGAGTTTCGCACGCTTGGCACGCCCGTGCCCAAACCTCGCCGAAATGGGCGATTTCGCACCGCGCCCGTGGTCAGTTTTGCCTAAAACTGCGTGCCCGGACAGTTTTAGGCAAACCTGATACCCGACTACGCAGCGCCACGGGTCTCCTCCGCGCCGCAGAAGCGGTTGACCAGGCGCTCGCCGAAGGTGCGGTCGGTTTCCAGGACCACGCGCACGGTCGCGCTGTCGTCCGCCGGGAACCCGCGGTACTGGCCGCGGAGGTCCGCGACTGTCATGCCACGGGCCGGTCCGTCGCCGGTTTCGACGTCGACCGGGACGACCGGGGCCAGCAGCGGCTCGACGTCGCCCACCGCGATCGCCGCGGCCAGCGGGTCGTGGCAGGCGGCCTTGCGCTCGCCGAAGGCGTTGCGCGCGTAGAAGTCCAGGTACAGGTCCAGGATCGCGGCGGTGAAGGTCGTGACCGGGGAGCCGAAGTCGGCCAGCCGCTGCCGCTGCTCCTCGGTGATCGCCTCGGTCATGGTGGAGTCGAGCGGGACCAGGGTCACCGGCCAGCCGGCCCGCAGCACGATCCGCGCGGCTTCGGGGTCGTTGCTGATGTTCGCCTCGGCGGCCGGTGTGACGTTGCCCGGGTGCATCATCGCACCGCCCATGATCGTGACGTGCTTGACCAGGCGGGGCAGTTCCGGATCCAGCTCCAGCGCGGCGGCCAGGTTCGTCAGCGGACCGACCGCGAGCAGGTGCACGGTGCCGGGGTTCTCCCGCGCCATGCGCACGATCAGCTCAGCCGCCGGTTCGCTGATCGGCGCGACCGCCGGGACCGGCAGGTTCGTGTTGCCCAAGCCGTCCTCGCCGTGCACGTCCGGGGCGAGGTGCCTGCTACCGCGCAGGTTGTGGGGCGCTCCGATGGCCACGGGGATGTCCGTGCGACCGGCCAGATCCAGCACCCGCAGCGTGTTCAGCGCCGCCGTTTCCGGATCGGTGTTGCCGAACACCGTTGTCACCGCACCGATCCGCACGCTCGGGTCGGCGAGCAGGTACAGCAGCGCCAGCGCGTCGTCGATGCCGGTGTCGCAGTCGACGATCAGGGTTTCCTCGGACGCCATCGGTTGCGTGCCTTTCTGCTCTCGGATTGCAGTACTCATCGGGATTGGCGCACCGGGATGCCGGGTGCGCCGCTGGGCAGCGCGTACTTCGCCGCGATCAGCGGAGTTCGCTCGACCGACACGACCTGGGTGATCAGCACGACCGGGGTGTCCGGTGACCGCCCGAGGACCTCGCCCCGGCGTCGACCGAGCACAGTTGCGGCCACCGAGCTGGCCCCGCTGAGCGGAAGGCCCAGATCGAGAACGGACACCGCGTGCAGCATCGTGCGAGCTCCGCCGGCCGCCAGCACCTCGGGAAGTGCCTGGTCGACGGCGGCCAGCGCCTCGTCGGGCACGCACCACTCCTCCACCAGGCAGCTCGGCACACCGTCGACGACGACGAGGCTCTCCCAGAAGCGGATGTCGCAGCGCGCCGGGACCGGCAGGTGCTGCATGACCAGATCGGTCGGCTCCTCCACCGCCCTGACCAGCGGCCGGACCTCGACACCGTCCGCGCCGAGCAGCTGCTCGATCGGCTGCAGCCGTTCGAACCCGCGCCGAGCCGGGCGGTCGTTGACGGTCCGCCCCACGCCGCGCCGGACGGTGATCACACCGTCCTCCTGCAGCAGGATCAGCGCTTCGCGCAGCGCCGGTCGGCTCACCCCGAGGTCGGTGGCTAGCTCGGGTTCGGAGGGCAGCGTCGAGCCCGGCGGGTAGGTACCCCGCCGGATCGCCTCGACGATCCGCTCGTAGAGGTCCACGACCGGTCGTCGCTGTGGGCGCCTGGCCACCATGCCGAACTCCCTCGCTGTTGTCAGACAAGCTAGGAGAGCCCGAAGCCACCCGTCAAACCCTCTATGTGCCAAATCACCACGAGGACCGACAGCTTGTCAGACAAGGCGTGCGCAACCGGTCGAATCCTCGCCCTCGACCGATGAGATTCCGGTCCGGCACTGGTCCAACTGGACAGACTGGCCTCGCGAGGTGCGTGCGAACGGAGTAAACAGTACCCCCGAGCGGTCGCCCCAAGCCCAAAACCGCAGGCCGACGAGTTCGGCCGATGAGAACAGGAGCTAGCGATGAGCCGCGTCCGAATACTCGTCGGCACCCGCAAGGGTGCGTTCATCCTGACCGCGGACGGCAAGCGGCAGGAGTGGGACATCAGCGGGCCGCACTTCGGGGGCTGGGAGACCTACCACCTCAAGGGCTCCCCCACCGACCCCGACCGGATCTACGCCGCGCCGTCACTGGGCTGGTTCGGTCAGCAGCTCCAGCGCTCCGACGACGGCGGCCGGACCTGGCAGCCGGTCGACAACCACTTCTCCTACGAAGGCACGCCCGGCACCCACCAGTGGTACGACGGCAGCCAGCAGCCGTGGAAGTTCACCCGCATCTGGCACCTCGAACCGTCGCCCACCGATCCGGACACGGCGTACGCCGGGGCCGAGGACGCCGCCCTGTTCCGCACCACCGACGGCGGGCAGAGCTGGCACGAACTGCCCGGCCTGCGCCAGCACGGATCGGCTTCCGGCTGGCAGCCCGGCGCCGGTGGCATGTGCCTGCACACGATCATCCAGGCCCCGGACGACGAGAACCGCTTCTACACCGCCATCTCCGCGGCCGGCGCCTTCCGCACCGACGACGGCGGCCAGACCTGGAAACCGATCAACCGCGGCCTGCGCTCGCAGGGCATCCCCGCCCCGGAGGCCGAGGTCGGCCATTGCGTGCACCGCCTGGCCCTGCACCGCAACAGGCCGAACGTGCTGTTCATGCAGAAGCACTGGGACGTGATGCGCAGCGACGACGCGGGCGAGTCCTGGTACGAGATCAGCGGCGATCTGCCCACCGACTTCGGCTTCCCGATCGACGTGCACGCGCACGAACCGGACACCGTCTACGTGGTGCCGATCAAGAGCGACGAGCAGCACTACCCGCCGGAGGGCAAGCTGCGCGTGTACCGCAGCCGGACCGGCGGCGGCGAGTGGGAGCCGCTGACCAACGGACTTCCCCAAAGCCATTGCTACGTCAACGTTCTGCGCGATGCGATGGCGGTCGACACGCTCGACGAGTGCGGCGTCTACTTCGGCACCACCGGCGGCCAGGTCTACGCGTCGGCCGACGCCGGGGACAGCTGGCAGCCGATCGTCCGCGACCTGCCCGCGGTGCTCTCGGTGGAAGTGCAGACGTTGCCATGATCCGCGTCCGATTGCCCAACCACCTGCGAACACTGGCCAGGATCGAGGACCGCGAGGTCGCCCTGGAGGTCGCCGGTCAGCCGACGCAGCGCACGGTGCTCGACGCGCTGGAAGCGCGGTTCCCGGTGCTGCGCGGTACCGTCCGCGACCACGAAACCAAGCAGCGCCGCGCGTTCATCCGGTTCTTCGCCTGCGAACAGGACCTCTCGCACGAATCACCGGACGCCCCGCTCCCACCAGAAGTCACCGCCGGATCGGAGCCCTACTTGATCATCGGAGCGATGGCCGGGGGCTGACACAGCTACGCATAGCGCGCCCAGTTAACCGAAAGTGTGGTCGGCCAACACGCTGCGGCGTGTTGGCCGTGCGCGCGATGGCCCCGGTGGAAGGTTTGCCGCGTCTCACCGGCCGGGCTCCGAAAGTTCGGGCCCGTAGCCGGTTTGAGAGCGAATGGCAGGCAATCAGATCGGAGTTTCCGAAGTGCGCAACACGATTCGTTTCCTCCTGGCCGGAGCGGCCGCGACCGGGGTGCTCGCGATGGGCGCCAGCCCGGCGCTCGCCGCGAAGGACAAGGAGTCCGACGACGACTCATTCGTCACCGCCGCGTCCCAGGGCGGCGACGGCGGCTACGGGGGCAAGGGCGGTTTCGGCATCAACATCTGCCCGGCGATCGGCCTGCTGGCCAAGGCCCAGGCCAAGTGCGGAGCAGGCAACGGCGGCGGAGCCAACGGCGGCGATGCCGACGCCTACGCCGAAGACGACAGCCAGGACACCGAAGAAGAGTGAGGAATCCCCTCGGGCGCGGGTGAATCCCGCACGAGGTTCAGGAACGGAGCAAGAGTGACTACTTCTTTCCGTCTGCTCAGCAGCGCCGCCGTGCTCGGTCTCGGCGTGCTTGCTCCGAGCGTTCTCGCCATCCCCGCCGCAGTCGCCGGTCCGTCCGCCGATGCCACGCGCGGCACCGCGGGCGAGTCGGGCGAGGAAGGCGGCGGGACCAGCCTCTGCCGGCCGATCTCACTCACCGGCGGCTCGCTGGTCGCACTGTGCTCGGCCGGGCCGAGCGGTGAGAGCGCGGACGGTTCCGAATCCGTCACCGTCGCGGACGGCGACGACGAGGGCTGAATCCTCAGCACCCAGCACGAAAATGGGTCGGCTTCCCCAGCGGGAGCCGACCCATTTCGTTACGGCAGCCAGGAGGGAGCATCTCCTAGCGCAGCGCTCACTTGTGGCGCTTGTACACCTTGTCGTGACTGTCGTCCTCGGCGTACGAATCCGCGTCTCCACCGTTCGCGCTGCCACCATTGCCCGAGCCGCACTCCGCCGAAGCCGGAGACAGCACACCGATCGCCGGGCAGATGTTGATGCCGAAACCACCGTTGCCGCCGATCCCACCGGCGCCGCCCTCGGAAGCTGCGGTGACCGTGGAGTCGTCGTCGGACGACTCCTTGCCCTTCGCGGCGAACGCCGGGGACGCCCCCATGGCGAGCACGCCGGCCGCGGAGAGACCGGCAAACAGGACACGCACAGTACTGCGCACTCTAGACTCCAATCAGATCGGGAACCACTGCCGTCCGGCGCCCCGCACCGAAACCCGCGGAAGACGCCGTGATCGACGGGTGGACCCTCCCACCAGAACCTCCCGCGCTACCTCAACGACATGCCGGTCGCTCCCATGATCACCCGGTGGTGCGAAGACTCCTCGTTGTCATCGCAATGAAAACCCGCAGAACTTCAGGAAAAACGAATTGTGCCGACCCGCGGAGCGGATCGGCACAATTCGTCAACTGCACATCACGGCGATGTTCGCCTCAAGGTCGCGTCAGTCGTTGCCCGCGACGGAGGAAGCGTCACCACCGAGACCAGCACCACCGTCACCGGCCGAAGCGTTCCCGCCGTTACCGCTCGACAGGACGCTCAGGCCGCTGAGCAGGTTCACGCCCAGACCACCGTTCCCGCCGGCGCCGTTACCACCGGTCGCTTCGGACATCGCGTTGTCGCCGTAGTCCTTTCCGTGACCGCCACTGGCGAACGCGGGCGAGCCGATGGCCAGCGCAGCGGCGCAAGCAGCAGTGACACCGATAAGACGAAGCGAAGTACGCATCCTTTGACTCCCATCCATGATTGGATCACCACCAGGTCGGCAGTATTTCCCGGAAGTTTCCGGAATTTGGGGGGGTGCGCCGACCTGCAAGACATACATTGCCACCGATTCGACGAGCTTCGCATTTCCAGCCACACCAAAGGGGAACCCCGTCCACCCATGCGGCCCTGCGATCACCCTGTGTCGTTCAAACCACCGATTCCCAAGAGCGCGGTTTGACTGATCAGATGATGAAAGCGGCCTGCCGCAATAAGGAGCAAGAAGTAGGATCCGCATCCGATCACAGGATGATCAACAACAAGACACGAGCAAATCTCGTACCAGCCGGGGACTTTCGCACTGATCGGCTGACCCCGAGGTCAACGATGTTCGCCGTGCACAACGCGCGGTTGAGCTCTAGCGTTCATCAGCGATCCCGTACCGATGTCCTACAGGAGGAAGATCATGGGAATTCGCCGCGAGGCAGCAGTTTTGCTGGCCGCGCTGGGAACGCTGGCCGCTGGCAGCTCGGTCGTCGCCGCGACGGCCTGGGCCGCACCACCGCTGAACGTGGAGGTGAACGAGGCCCAGTGCCTGCACGCCGACGTGCCTCTCATTCCTGCCCCAGTGAAGGGGACCTATCCGATGGTCACGCTGACGATGCGCAGCACGGCCAAGGAGAACGAGCGGACCGACTACTCGGTCACCGTGAACGGCACCGAGCGCGCAGCCGGCACCCTTAGCGGCGGCGGGACGGCCGTCAACGGCATCAGCGTGGACAACGGCAAAGCCTCCCGGCTCCTCGTCACCAGCGGGAAGTCCATCGTCGTCGACCGGATGGTGACCGGCCGCTGCTGATCGGCCTGATGGCAAACGAGAATCGGGGAGCAGACCACCGGCCTGCTCCCCGATTCTCGTTGTGACCGAGCAATTCCTGTTTTTCCTCCGAGCTGACGCCAACCCGGACTGGAGGTGGTGGCTTCACCGAACCGAAGTCGGTGAAGCCACCGAGAACGCGACGCAGGCAGCTCACCGGGCCGAGTCACGCCCGGCACCCAAACCCACCTTGGCCCCGAACCCGTGGAGTGCGAGAGGGGGGCCACGAGTTCGGCGGCTTTCACGCCTCGTTCCTTGCCAAAAGCGGCAAGTCTTAAATCCGCCCCGACAGCTGGATCAGAAGTCGAAGAGCGCTCCGGTGCGGGCTTTGAGCTCGCAGGGGTTGGGCGCCGAGAGCTTGAGCTCCACCGGCTTGCCGCGCCAGTTCCCCTTCGCCTCGGCGTTGACGACCCGGCGGTCCTTGGTGCAGTTGTTGCCGGCCCGGGCGTCCAGGCGCTGGAGGTTGCCGTTGACCAGCTGGAGCTGGTTGCACGCCGCGGCCGCCTGCGGGTGGTCCCCGCCGATCGGATCGCAGTTCAGAGTCACCGTCCTGGTCTGCTGGTTGGATTCGGTGACCGACAACGTGAAGGCGCTCTGCTCCGCGCTGTTGTCCGTTGCTGCCGCAGCGGCTCCGGGGACCAGCACTGCCATCGCGCACGCAACACCCGCCGCGGCCCGGCCGAGCAACCGAATATCGGACATTTTGCGTCATCCTCCGTCCGAGCGGAAAAACAAACCCGTGTCTTCTCTACCGCACCGCAGACGATCTCTCCTGGCGAGCAAGAGATGATCACTGATTGGGCGGACCCGAAGAGGTAATCGCAACGCACCGCTGAGCACGAAGCTGATCTGCGCACTCGCGCGTAATCCCGCAGAACCTCGATCTCCACGTCCGGCCGCAACATCGACATCCAGCGCAACGGCCAGTGATCATGAGTAACCCAATGGCGGCATGCCCACAGGAATCCAGCAGGATTACCCGAATCTGGCTCGACAGACGCGCGGGAGCGCAAATCCGAATCCGCGCGGCCTCGGCTAACCCACGGTGATCTCGCAGCCCACCAGCACGGTGATCGAACGCCAATCGTCTGACTAGCGCACCCCGGCACTGCCGGGAATCAACAGCGGACCGGAAGCGCCGCGCCCCGGTTGACGGTAATCACCGAGAAACAGCGCTCGGGAAAGTCGAGTTCTCGATCACCACATGAGGTGAGAGGAAATAGTTCCGGGTTGCACGCCGCTCTCGGGGCGCTAACGTTTCGAGTGATCCTGCCGACCGCGGGGTTCCCCAGAAATCCCTACCAGGACTCGCGCGTTACATGCCCATGGCCTTGACGTGCGGATTTCATCCGGCACTACTCACCATTTGCAGGAAAGGTATTTCTGAGATTCGTTCTGCCAAGCGCGTCATTGCCGCTACCGCCCTCGGCCTGCCGATCATGTTCGGCGCCCCGACAATGGCGTTCGCCGGTGGTCACGAGAACGGCGACGACCAGAGCCAGGCCCAAGACCAGGACGCCACCACCGACCAGGCGAACACCAACGTCTCGCCGATCTAGCAGTTCCACGTGGGCAGCAAGGGTGAGCAGAACGCCGTGAACGCGGTCGACCAGGACAACAACGCCTCCACCGAGGAGAACGCAGGCGCGTTCCAGAGCGACGAGGACTGAAGTCGCACCAACCACCACTGAGCAAACCCAGTGGTAAAACTGCTCGGCCCGGCGACACGATCGCCGGGCCGAGCAGTTCTTTTGGAGCTCCTGTCGTCGGCGCCGAGGTTCCGCCACTTGCACCGACAAGCAAAACGAGTGCGCCAGACAGGACTTTCAGTCTTCGTCCTGGAACGCTCCCTCATCCTGCTCCGTGTCGTTGTCGTTGCCCTGCTGGGTCCAGGTCATGGCGTTCTGCTCGCCCTTGCCGTTGTTGACCTGGGTGACCGGCGAGATGTTGATGTTGTTCTGGACCGTGTGGTTCTGCGCGTCCTGCGACTGGAGCTGCTTCACGATTTCCGATGCCTTCGGCGGCCGCGACGGGCCCTTGCCATTGGCCGCCAGCGCCGGGCTCACGACCCCAGCAGCAGTGGCAGGCCCAGAGCCGCCACGGCGAGCGTGCGCTTAGCAGTAAGCATCAAATGCTTCCCTTCCTTGCACTTCCGAGTTTCCGGAGCGGATCCGGCGAGAATGCACAACTCGAAATCCGGGCTGCCCAGCTAGCTAAAACGGGCAGCCGGAACCTACCGGGAAGCACCGTGCCCGCCCGTGCAACGACACCAGCGATCATTCCAACCGGTGATTGCGGACATGGCGAAGCCCGTTGGTCCGGCACGACCGCGTCGGACCAACGGGCTTCAGAGCCGATCAGGGGCGAATATCGGGAGCGCCCCGGGAAATTCAGAAGTTGAAGCGGAACACCGCGTTGGGCGTGTCGGAGTTGCCGCCCGTGTCCAGCGGCCGCTCACCGAGCATCAGCTCGGTACCGCGGTTGTACTGGCTGGCGACGACCGCCAGGCCCGACTGGCTCTTCGGCGTGATGACGAAGCCACCGTACGGGCTGTTGATCAGATCCCACTGCTGGCCTTGCTTCCATGCCGCGCACGGTGCGGTGAAGACCGGCCCGTTGGCCTGCATGGTGGACTCAGCACACTCGTTCGTCGCCCGGTTGCGGAAGACGGTCGAGCCATTCTGCTGCCGTTCGAGCGTCCACGCGCCCCACGGCCCGGTCGTCTGGGTGGTGCTCTCGACGTTTCGGCCCGCGCCCGGGGAAACCCAGTGCGTCCCGTCGGCGACGTTGGTGATTTCCGTGGAGTTTCCCCAACCGGCTTGCGCCGAGGCGGGCAGAGCGGGTGCCATCGCGAGCGTAGCCATGGCACCAAGAGCACCCAGCGTCCAGCGAGCGCGCATCATAACTACTCCTCCATGCAAGGAAATTTCAGATTTGGACGGCCTTTTCGGTCGCCCAAATAGATCTCTACCAGTGCTGACGGGAAATCTCGCATCGTGTCACTACAACGTGTGGCAGCGAAACCCGGTCAATGATCGATTTTCTCGTGGCCCGTTGGATCATTCCGATCTGGACGGCCACGAGACGAATATGACACTCGTTCGGAAAACCTTGCACTTGGCCGAAAACCTAACCAACTGTTGAGAAAATGTCCCTCCTCGAATGATCATCCTTTTTGGACTACACAGGCACAAGAAGTGGCCAGGCATTCACGAGAAACGTGAATGCCTCGCCGCTCTCTTCACTCTCCTATTCCAGGAGATCACATCAGCCCGCCCTAGCCACCGATTCCTTCCTGCGGCTTCTCCGGGCGGTGCTGCGGAGGCTTGGAGCATTGGTGGTCGTTGCAGTGCGGCGGCTTCGGGGGCGCGGCTGCTCGCTGTCGATGACCACGTTGCGGATGAGGTGGACGTCGGTGAACAGGCCGGTGGAAGCGGCGAAGCCGAACTCGTAGGTCTGCGGCACCGGGGTCGGAGCCGGGGTGAGCACCACGTGGCCCCGGCGGCGCGACGGTTCGAGCGCTGTCTGGGCCTCGGCGGGCGTGGCCGCCGGCGGCAGCTCGGTCAGCGGCCCCTGCAGGTTGCCCGGAAGCGTCGATGGCAGATGGTCCACAAGGGACACCGCGGGGCGCGGCCCGGGAAGACAGAAGCCCCGGCTGGTATCAGCCGGGGCTCTCATCTGGTGCGCGATACTGGGATTGAACCAGTGACCTCTACCGTGTCAAGGTAGCGCTCTCCCACTGAGCTAATCGCGCGGAGCGGTGTTCGTCCGCGTGCCTTCAAAGCTTAGCGGAGGCCTGATCGCGGCTTCACACCACCCCGGGGATTGTCAGGGTGCGCAGGCACTCCCCGGCGCGGGCAGCAGGAACTGCTGGGCGGCCCACCGCCCGCCGCCGAGGTCGCGGAAGCCGTCCACGACGTTCGGCAGCGCGTTCACCTGATCGCCCTGCCGGAGGGCGTCGACCTTGCGCTCCGCCGGGCCGGGTCCGGAGCGGACGTTGAGCACGTCGGCGGCGACGTGGAACGAGCAGTGCTGGGACGGATCGGGAGCACTGCCGACCTCGTGGGTGCTCGTCAAGTAGAGCGCGCCGATCGCACCGGCACCGATGAGCAGCAGTGAACGGGGCACGAAGAACACGGCGAACCTCCTGGTCAGGCACGACACCTCAGCTTTAACGCCGTGGCCCGGCAGCGAGAACCCGAAGCACCCGTCAGCACGTCCCGTTCAACGCCTCGGGTGTCGCCCACAGGTGCTCGTGCGCACCCCGTGACATCCCCTGGGAAAGCAGAACGCCGCCCCCTGGCGGGAGCGGCGTTCAGGACCTCGCGGAGGAAGATCAGCTGTTGGCCATCTTCTTCTGCAGGTTCTCGTCCAGCGTCGCGAGGAACTCCTCGGTGGTCTGGAACTGCTGGTCGCCGCCGACGAGCAGCGCCAGGTCCTTGGTCATCTTGCCGCTCTCGACGGTCTCGATGACGACCTGCTCCAGCTTGTCGGCAAAGCCGATGACCTCGGGGGTCGAGTCCAGCTTGCCGCGGTGCTGCAGGCCCCGGGTCCAGGCGAAGATCGACGCGATCGGGTTCGTCGAGGTCGGCTTGCCCTGCTGGTGCTGGCGGTAGTGGCGGGTGACCGTGCCGTGCGCGGCCTCGGCCTCCACCTTGCCGTCAGCGGTCATCAGCACGGAGGTCATCAGACCCAGCGAGCCGAAGCCCTGCGCCACGGTGTCGGACTGGACGTCACCGTCGTAGTTCTTGCAGGCCCAGACGTAGCCGCCCTCCCATTTCAGGGCGCTGGCGACCATGTCGTCGATCAGGCGGTGCTCGTAGGTGATGCCCTTGGCGTCGAACGCGGCCTTGTACTCGGCGTCGAAGATGTCCTGGAACACGTCCTTGAACATGCCGTCGTAGGCCTTCAGGATGGTGTTCTTGGTCGACATGTAGACCGGGAAGCCGCGCTCGAGGCCGTAGCGGAACGACGCCCGCGCGAACTCCTCGATGGACTTGCGGTAGTTGTACATGCCCATCGCGACGCCGCCGTCTTCACCGAACTTGGCGACCTCGAACTCGATCGGCTCGCTGCCGTCCTCCGGCGTGTAGGTCATCGTGACGGTGCCCGGGCCGGGGACCTTGAAGTCGCTGGCCTTGTACTGGTCACCGTGCGCGTGACGACCGATGACGATCGGCTTGGTCCAGGTCGGGACGTAGCGCGGGATGTTGGAGATGACGATCGGCTCGCGGAAGATGACGCCGCCGAGGATGTTGCGGATCGTCCCGTTCGGGCTCCGCCACATCTTCTTGAGGCCGAACTCGTCGACGCGCGCCTCGTCCGGGGTGATGGTGGCGCACTTGACGCCGACGCCGTGCTTGGCGATGGCGTTCGCCGCGTCGACCGTGACCTGGTCGTCGGTGGCGTCCCGGTGCTCGATGCCCAGGTCGTAGTAGTCGAGGTTGATGTCCAGGTACGGGTGGACCAGCTTGTCCTTGATGAAGGACCAGATGATCCGGGTCATCTCATCGCCGTCGAGCTCGGCTACGGTGCCCTGAACCTTGATCTTACCCATGTGGCGGGGTGCTCCTCTCGCGAGAATGCAAGCGGTACGAGCGTACTGCTATCGGGTTCGATTGTGCCTTCTACCCTGCACCGACCACCAGCCATACCGGCGCGCGATGCGCCACTGTTCGGCGCGTCGATCTCGTGTCGTGATCTTCTTCTAGGCTCGACCCGATGCAAGCGATCATTCGATCGGACGATCTTGGAGGGGGCTCGTGTCGACCGGACCGACCCACGCGATGAGCGGCTTGGCCCTATGGGCGGGCGTTACCGCCCTGGCCGATACGCACGCGCTCGGGCAATTATCCCCGAAGACCTGGGTGGTGGGCGCCACGCTGTGCTCCGGCGCGGCACTGCTGCCCGACATCGACCACCCGAAATCGACGGTGGCCAACACGTTCGGCGCGGTGTCGCGCGGCATATCGGCCGTGTTCAGCGGCATCAGCGGATTCCTCTACCGCCTCACCCACACCAAGCGCGACGGCAAACGCGAGGGCACGCACCGCGCTTTCACGCACACCGTGGTGTTCGCCGTGCTCGCCGGACTGATCACCACCGCCATCGCGCAGACCGGCAACGACACCGCGGTCGGCGTCCTGATGTTCTTCTTCGCCGCTCTCGCGGTCCGCGGGCTCCTGCACGTCAAATCCTCACGCAAGGACGCGCTGCTGATCGCGGTGGCCTCGCTCCTGCTCACCGTCGCCTGCTGGGCGTGGGCAGGCGATCAGCCGACCAACCCGGCAGCGTTCGGAGTGGCGGTGATGCTCGGCTGCGTCGCGCACTTACTCGGCGATGCGATCACCGAGCACGGCTGCCCGATGCTGTGGCCGGTGCCGCTGGCCGGCCAGACCTGGTACCCGATCGCCCCGCCGAAGTCGATGCGGATGACCACCGGTGGCCGGGTCGAGATGGCCATCGTCGGCCCCGCCCTGACCATCGCGGCCGTGGTACTCAGCTCGGTGGTGCTCTACCGGATCGGCGCGGCGCCGTGGATCGCCCAGCTGAACCTGCCGCCGGAGATCATGGCCTGGATCAACCCGTAGCCGGTTCGCCCAGCGGTCCAAAGAACACCGAATCGATCTCGGATAACCCCAGAAGGGATATTTCGCCCATCCCGTCACCGACGGGCCGATAGGGTACAAGAGCGGCACTACCCCCCGGTGTCGCTCTTAGCCCCGGAGGGACGATGCGAGCTCGGAAGAAGTTCGTGGCAGCGGCGTTTTTACTGCCGGTGCTGACCGGTTTGGCGGCGTGCGGCCAGACGCAGGAGGCCACGCAAGGCCTGGAGCAGGCCAACGAGCAGTTCCAGGACACGAAGCAAGGCCTCGACATCGCGTCCAGCTGCTTCCACGCCCTCAACGTCGCGAGCTTCATGCCGAACTTCGCGGATCCGGAGAAGGCCAAGGCCGATGCCCAGGCCAAGGTCGACGAGCTCCGCCAGCTGGCCGAGAAGACCAGCGACCAGACGCTGCGGCAGAACCTGCTCGACGTGCAGCAGTCGGTCCAGCAGGTCGCCGACGGCGAGATCAGCATGGACGCCAGCAACGACTGGGCGACCGCGCAACTGGAGAAGTACCAGCAAGTCGCCACGACCTGCTCCCAACTCGGCAGCTGAGCTCCGCTGCGGAGTGTGGTGCCAGTCACTTAGTCTGGGCCTGCGGAGGTGATGGGCATGAGAGCAGCCGTGGGTGACCAACTGCACGTGCACAGCAAGCACGTCGACGAGGCCGATCAGGTCGCCGAGATCCTGGAGGTTCGCGGGCCGGACGGGGCGCCACCGTACTTCGTGCGCTTCAAGGACGGGCACGAGAGCCTGGTGTACCCGGGCGGCGATTGTGAGATCGAGGCCCACGTGCCCCGCCAGGGGCGCTGACCCGCAGCTACCGCCGCGGCCGGTGCGGCTCTCCCACCCCGGGCCGGCCGCAGGCGAAACAACTCACCCCCAGGGCTGGTCGAGCACCGACGCCACCTCAGCGCGGAACAGCGGCTCCGGATCGATGCCCATGCCGGCGAACTGGCCCTCGACCTCGAGGCTGACCAGCCCGTGCAGCCGCGTCCACGCCTGCAACCCCCGCTGCAACACCGCGAACGGCAGCGTTTCCGCGCCGCGCATCTCCCGCCACTCGACCAGTTGCCGGTCCAGCTCGGTGCGCGCCGCGGGCAGTTCCGCCGGTGCGAGCTCGGCCAGCGCGTCCAGCAGCGGCTGGAACTAAGGTTTGAGCTTCTTGCGGAGGTAGTCATGGCGGTGCCCAACAGCGGCGTCGAGGTCGTGTTCACCGAGCTGGGCGGCACCGAGGTCGTCGCCACTCGCACCAGCGCACTCCAGGCGCCGGGGTCGCACCACGTGCTGGTGCGCACCGAAGCCGCCGGGGTCGCCTTCGCCGAGGTCCAGATGCTGCGCGGGCGCTACCCCGCGCAGCCGAAGAACCCGTTCGTCCCCGGTTACGACCTGGTCGGCGAGGTCGTGGCGGTCGGCTCCGAGGTGACGGCGTGGCGCGTCGGACAGCGGGTGGCGGCGCTGCCGGTGACCGGCGCGTGGGCCGAGTACGTCGAGCTCCGCGACCAGGACCTGGTCGCCGTGCCGGACGAGCTGGACGCCGCGGAGGCGGTCGCGGTGGTGCTCAACGGAGTCACCGCGCAGCAGCTGCTGCGCGCCGGGAAAGTCCGGAGTGGACAGACAGTCCTGATACACGGCGTTGGCGGCGGTGTTGGCATCTTGCTCGCGCAGCTCGCGGTGAACGCTGGGCTGCGGGTGATCGGGACGGCGTCGGCCAGTCGGCACGCCGCGCTCGCCGACCTCGGCATCGAGCTGATCGACCACCGCACCTCCGACGTTCGCAGTCTGGTGGCCGAACTCGCGCCCGGCGGGGTGGACGCGATCTTCGACCCGCTCGGCCCGACGAGCTTGGACGAGTCGTGGCAGATGCTCGCGCCCGGCGGCACCCTGGTCAGCTACGGCAGTTCCCGGACGCTGCACGACTCCGGGCCGTGGTGGAAGCCCTATCTGAAGGTCGCCGGACGGCTCGCCAAGTGGCGCTTGCTGAGGCTGATCGGCAGCACCGGTGATCGGCGGGCTCGGCTGTACTACATCAAGTCCGACGCCCAGTTCCGCTCCGACCTGGCCGAGCTGTTCCAGATGGTCGCCAGTGGACGGTTGCGGCCGCTGATCGCCGCGCGGTTCCCGCTGGAATCCGCAGCCCAGGCGCTGGACCTGCACATCTCCGGCCGGGAAACCGGGCGCATCGTGCTCGTCCCCGGACTTTCCGCCGAATAGAGCGCAACGACCTCGCGCGAAACGGCTACGCCCCGCGCTCTCGGTCGTCGCGCCACGCGATGGGCGGCACGAGGCAGGCTCTAAGGTGGTCGCGATGAGGGGTGCTTGGCGAGGAGGCGGTGAGGAAGTGTTGTACGACCAGGGGGCGGGGGCACCGGGCGATCTGTCCACGGTTTTCGGCACCGGGGTGTCCGTTTCGCTGCCACCTGGCGAAATCCTCACCGAGCAATCGGCTCTGTCCGGCAACCCCACGCCGCTGTGCTGGATCAGCGACGAGCCGCCGGCGCCGCAACTGGTCGCCACGTTGCGCGCCGAGCACCCGCAGAGCGGGCTGTGGCCGTTGCTGCTGTGCGACAGCGATGAGGTCTACGGCGAGCGCTGCACCGTCGGTGTCGTGCCGCCGGAGCCGCTGGAGCACATCGATCGGTGGCGGGTCGTCGACGTGATGGCCCGGATCTGGGACGGCCTGGTGCAGGCCGACGACGAGCTCGGCCCCGCCTACGACCTGGAAGTCCTGGCGCCGTTCAACTACCGCTGCCCCGGCCCCGCGCGCGCCGGGAACCTGCTGGCGGACGCGGACATCCTGGCCACCCAGCAACTGCCGAAGTTCATCGAGGACGACATCCGCCTGGCGCTGATCCCGGTGCGTCGTGGCGCGGATGTCCTGACCGCCCTGGGCTGGTCAGGCGCGTCCAACCACGTCTCGCGCACCGCGGGTCTGTCCGCGATGGCGCGCAGCTGGGAAGAACGCTTCGGCGCCCGAATCCTGCGGCTGGGACCGGACCGCCTCGACCTCAGCGTCGCAGCCCCACCCCAGGACGACGACCATGCTGCCGCAGTCGCGGCGGAGCACTGGACGTTCTGCCCGGACCGAATCCTCCAGGAAACCGGCACCATCGAAGCCTACGCCCAGGAAATCCGCGGCCGCCGCACCTGGTCCTTCTGGTGGGAATGACGGCGTGAAGGGCACTTTTGGCCGGACCCACCCGTCGCCCGACCACCACCCCCCAAGGAGGCGCTTCACCGCGTTCTAGCGGACCACTCGGCGAGCCAGTTGGCCAGGAGTTCGACGAGCATCACCACGGCGAAGGTCAGGATGAGAACCGTTGTGACCACGCCGAATTCGAGGACTCGCGAGACGTTGAGCAGGTAGTGCCGATGCCACCCGCGCCGACCAGGCCCAGCAGCGTTGCCGAGCGCAGATTGGTGTCCAGCCGGTAGGTGGCCGACGAAGGCCTGCAGGAACGCGTACAGCGAGCCGGTCGGGTCGAACTCCCCCAGGAGTTCCGGAAACCGGTGCTTGGGCAGGTAGCTGGACTCCAGCCCGACACGCTCGCCGTCGGCGAGCAGCACGCGCTCCAGGTGCACGACCTCGTCGCCGGCTCCATCCCGAGGTCCGCCGCCAGTTGCGCGTCGGCCTACCGGGATTCGGTGTCGATCATCGACCGCCCCCGGTTCCAAGCCCTGCCCGCGGACGCTTTCGGTGTAGCTGGCCAGCGCCATCGGCTGCGCGAGCTTTCGGCGGCGCGACAACGGTTCGACTCCCCTGCCGCCGCATCAGCCGACCTTCCAGCATCAGCTCGATGATCGCCTGCCGCAGCGTCACCCGCGACACCTCGAACCGCTCGGCGAGCTCCCGCTCGCTCGGCAACGCAGAGCCCTCGCCGAGCTCCTCGAGCAGGTAGAGGAGCTCGATCTTCACCGCGTAGTAGCGCGGAATCGGCCATGTTCGGGAATCCCGGCGCGAACCGGCTGATCCGCCCGGTGGTCGAGACGCACGAACCAACCCTACTGCGACAAAGCCCCCGACTTCCCACACCGTGAAAACCCGGACACCTCTCACCCGCAGCTGCGGTCACCACTTGATCGTCATCGCCACGGAGAGGATCACGACGCCGAAACCGCTGTAGAGCAGGACGTCCACGGCGCGGCTGCGGATCGCCAGCAGGCCCGCCCGGTCCTGCGAGATCACCGCGCGCAGGACCGCCGCGACCAGCATCGCCAGCGCGAGCAGGGCCGCGCCGCGGCGCCAGTGCTGCATCGCCACCAGCAGGAATCCGACCAGTGCGATGAACAGCACGAGGCCGAATGGCACGTGCATCGACAGGCGCGACTTTCCGCCGAACTGCTCGCTCACGTTCCTCCTGTCGGTTCCGGACTTCGCGAGCGGCGACGGTGGCTCTCACCACCACCGCCACTCACGAGAGGCTCAGCGCTCGGCGGCCTCGACGACGTTGGTCAGCAGCATCGCGCGGGTCATCGGGCCGACTCCGCCGGGGTTCGGCGAGATGAAGCCGGCGACCTCCGCGACGTCCGGGTGCACGTCGCCGGACAGCCCGTCCTCGGTGCGGGTCACGCCGACGTCGAGCACCGCAGCGCCCGGCTTGACCATGTCCGGGGTGATCAGATTCGGCTTGCCCGCCGCCGCGATCACCACGTCCGCGCGGCTCACCTCAGCGGCGAGGTCCTTGGTCCCGGTGTGGCACAGCGTGACGGTGGCGTTCTCGCTGCGCCGGGTGAGCAGCAGACCGATCGGGCGGCCGACGGTGATGCCGCGGCCGACGACCGCGACCCGCTCACCGTCGAGCGGCACGTCGTAGCGGCGCAGCAGCTCGATGATGCCGCGCGGCGTGCACGGCAGCGGCGCCTCCTCGCCCAGCACCAGGCGACCGAGGCTGATCGGGTGCAGGCCGTCGGCGTCCTTCTCCGGCGCGATGCGCTCCAGCAGCGGACCGGCGTCGAGGTGCTTGGGCAGCGGCAGCTGGACGATGTAGCCGGTGCAGGCCGGGTCGGCGTTGAGCTCGTCGAGCACCGCCTCGACCTCGGCCTGGCTGACGTCAGCCGGCAGGTCCTTGCGAATCGACTTGATGCCGACCTTGGCGCAGTCGTTGTGCTTGGCGCGCACGTAGGACTGCGAACCGGGGTCGTCGCCGACCAGCACCGTGGCCAGTCCCGGGGCGCTGCCCCGCTCGGCGAGCCGGGCGACCCTGGGCCGCAGCTCGTCGAAGATCGCTTCCTTGGTGGCCTTGCCGTCCAGAATCGTCGCGCTCACGGCTGTTCATCGTGGCAGACGTCGCACGCCCCGTCCCGCCCGGTCCGGCATTGCCGCCACGCCCACGGCCACCAGCGTGAGCAGCACGCCGACCACGGTGGACGTCGCGATCCCCTCCGTGGTGGCCGGCGCGAACACGTCCAGCAGCAGCGCCCCGATCAGCTGGCCGGAGATCATGCCGAGGCTGAGCATCAGCACCCCGGTGTAGCGGACCAGCGCGACCGAACCGCCGATCACGAAGATGCCGAGGAAACCGCCGATGTAGAGCCAACCCTCGGTGGGGAACTCGGGCAGGCCGCGGAGCAGCACCTCGACCGCGAAGGCCAGGCCGAGGGCCGTCATCCCGACTCCGAAGTTGACCATCGCGGCGAACACCGCCGAATCGGCTGCCTGCTTCATCCGACCGTTGACCGCCGCCTGCCAGCCCAACCCGATCCCGGCCAGCGCGGGCAGCAGCACCAACCAGCTCGCGTCCGCACCACCCAGCTGCGCGGACACCGAGATCAGCACGGCCACCACCGCCAGCGCAGCGCCGAACAACCGGGTCGGGGTGACGTGCTGCGGCCCGGCCGGGCCCAGGCCGAGGCGGTCCACCACGAGCCCGCTGCTCACCTGCCCGGCCACCACCGCGACCGTGAACATCGCGACGCCCAGCGCGGTCGCGGCCACGCCCTGGGTGAACACCAGATATCCGCCGCACACGCCGCCGAGGCATTGCCAGGGCCGCAAGCCGTCCGGTTCGCGCAACGCCGCGGCCAGCTTCTTGAAGCCGCGACGGGCACGCGGAATCACCAGCGAACCCGCGAGCAGCACGACGAATCCGCAGCAGAACGAGATCAGCCCGGCCGCGATCCCGTCGCCCATCCGGGCCCCGAGCGTGCCGTTGATCCGGGCCTGAATCGCCAGCAGCAGACCCACCGCGGCAGCGCCGACCATGCCGAGCGCGCGCTGGCGGAGTTGCGGACCGGAAAGTTTCACTGGCGAAAGAGTCACGTGACCGCAGTCTTCTCCGCATCCCGTGCACCGCGCGACGCCCTGGCGCTGTGAGATGCGACAAGTCCGGCCGCCCCCAACGCCAGCCCGGCAGCCGCCGCGGCTGCTGCCGCCGGACCGGCCAGGTCAAGCATCATCCCGGACAGCGGCGCGGCGAGCGCTCCGCCGAACGTGGTCGCGCTGGCCATCCAGCCGAACGCCTCGTTGCGCCGCTCCGGCGGCGCGATGTCGGCCAGGCGCCCGTTGCTGGCGGCCAGCGTCGGGGCCACCGCCGTCCCGCCGATCATCAGGATCGCCCCGACCAGCAGCGGCGAGCCCGGATCGACGATCGGCGGCAGCACCGGAACCAGCGCCACCAGGCCGAGCGCAGCCAGCGACGCTCGCAACCAGAGCCGGGGGCGCCTGGCCGAACCGCCGATCACCAGCCCGCCGACCAGCGAACCGACCGCCCACACCATCGCCAGCACCCCGGCCAGCTCCGGTTCACCGCGCTCGCGCGCCCACCCGACCAGAACCAGATCGATCGAGATCAGCCCACCGACGAACAATACGAAGAAACCGAGCAACGAGACGAAACCGGGCGTGCGGAACAAAGAGCCGGGCTTCCGCTCGCTTTGTCCTCTTTCTCCCAGGCCTTCGTTCAAACCCGCGCGCCACAACGCAACGGCGAACAGCACCGCACCGAACGTCGCCCACACGGCGCAGGCGAACATCGCCACGACCGGACCCCAAATCGCCACCACGAACGCGGCGAGCATCGGCGTCACCACGAACAGCAGCTCCTGCAGCGTCGCCTCCACGACGAACGCGGCCTCCCGCGCCGGGCCGTCCGCCAGCAGCGGCCAGATCGCCCGCCCGATCTGGCCGATCGGCGGGTGCGACAGCCCGGTGCCCAGCGCCACCGGCAGGATCAACCACCAGTGCGCCGGATCGACCCAGCTGGTCACGGCGATGATGGCGACCATCCCAAGCCCGGACCCGAGACCCGTCACCACCAGCAGCCGAGGCGGCGAGCTGCGGTCCGCCGCGCGCCCGCGCAGCGGTCCGGCGATGGCCTGCCCGACCGTGATCGTCGCGCCGATCACGCCGCCGATCGCGTACGAACCGGTCCAGTCGACGGCCAGGAAGGCCAGCACCATTCCCAGCGCCGGCATGTGCAGGCGTCCCAGCAGGCTGAAGAACATCAGGTTCGGCGCATGCGGCACCGCCGCGAGAAGCCGGTAGGGACGCAGCACGTCGTCCACTGTCTCTTCTGGCACGGGTGTACCGCTACTGAATTACGCCGACCGCTGACCGCCGACGACCCACCGCTGAGCCAATCCACCTGGTGGTGTGATGTTCATCCGGACGAGAAACCGGCAGGCTTTCGTGACGAGATCACAGCACGCGGTGACATGGATCTTGAACGCGCGCACGTGTCCTGGATCAACGGAACTGAAGTCCTACACAGCACACATGTCACGGCCCGCGTCGAGTAGCGTCTTGGCGGGGTGGAGTCGGGTTGCCTCGTCGAGAGGGGGAGGATGTCACCCATGTCGCGTCCGACAGCGATCAGTCCGGAAGAACAGGAGCAGATCGCCCGCAAGATCGGTGTTCTGCTGTTACAAGGGGCTCCTGAGGACTGGCAGGAGATCACGGTGGAGTACCGCGCCACCGGTGAGTACCACGACCTGCTGGGTGAGGTGACCGCGCAGGACGGCAGTTCCCGGTCGCTGGAGCCACCGGTAGAGCTGCGGGAGATCTTCGAGAGCCTGCGCGAGGGCATGTACCGGCCTGACGTCGGTACCTGGCTGAGCGCGCTGTACGTGGTCGAGCGCCCGTCCAGCTACCGCATCGACATCAACTTCGACACCGAGCCCGGCTGGCAGCGCCCACTGCCGCGCGCGGCCTACGTCGACGAACTGCGCCACTACCCGCGCGCCGCGGAGAACATCCCGGACTGGATGCGGGACCGGATCGACGGTCCGGCGGCCAATGCCCCGGTCAACGGCGCGCCGGTTGCCCAGTCGCCGATGGCCGAGTCCCCGATGGCCGAGTCTTCGGTCGCCGAACCGCACGCCGTGGTGCCGCCGGTCGTCGAACCGCCCGTCGCCGAGCAGGTCGGCGCCCTGGAACCCGAGGTCGACGAGCCGACCGGGTTCCAGGTGGCCAACACCTTCGACGACTTCGACGAGCTGGGCCGCCCGGTCGTCGCCGACCGCGAGCCGATCCCGGCCGAGGAAATCGCCCAGCTGCGCGAGTACCTGGAGAACGCTCCGGTCGTGCTCGCCGCCCGCGAGGACGAGGAGGACCAGCTCGACCCGGAGCGTCCCACCGTCGTGCCGGGCACCTGGCACACCGACGGCACCTGGCTGTGGCCGGGCGCGATCGCGTTCTACCTGGCCCAGTACGGGGTTCCGCCGGAGCCCGAGCTCGTCGCGCACGTCCGTCGCCGCGGCTTCCAGCTGGCCGAGGTCGACGACGCCACCCGCGACGCCGCGGTCAGCGAGCTCATCGACCAGCCGACCGACACCGACGACGAGCCGGGGGATTTCGACGACGAGCCGCAGAGCTCCGCCGTCGAGGCCCCGGAGGTCGCCAACGCAGAGCCGATGATCGCCGACGGCGTCCCGAGCTACGCCGGCGAAGCGCAGGACTTCGACGACGAGCCGCGCGGTTTCGCCGAGCCGGAAGCCGCTGAGGTCACTGCTGTCGCAGTCGTCGAGGACGACGAGGTCGAGCAGACCGGCGGATCGCGGCGCGTGCTGGACGACGAGGAAGAACTGCCCGACACCGAGTCCGTGCTGGGCAAGCTGCACGACCGGCTCACCGAATTCCAGGTGGACAGCGGCAGCTACCGGATCGGCAGCGTCAGCGAGAACGCCCGGTGCCTGGTCCAGGAGGGCCCGGACTGGGTCGTCACCGCCGAACGGGGCGAGGACGTCCGGTTCGCCCGCATCGACCACGCCGCGGCCTACCTGCTCGGCAGCCTGCTCCTGGAGGAGCCGGCCGCTGACGCCCCGCAGGTGGCCGAGCCGAGCGTGCCGGAAGCGGACCTGTCCGACGACGAGTCCGACATCCCGCAGCACCCGGAATCCGACCTCCCGCAGCGCACGCCCGAAGCAGCCCTGCCGCAGCGGGCACCGGAGGCAGAACTGCCGCAGCGTCCGGAAGCGGACCTGCCGCAGCGCACGCCGGAACCGAGCCTGCCCCAGCGCGCACCGGAGTCGGGGCTGCCCCAGCGCACGCCCGAGTCCGACCTTCCGCAGCGGGCCACCGAATCCGATCTGCCCCAGCGGGCACCGGCATCGGACCTGCTGCAGCGGACGCCGGAGCCCGGGCTTCCGCAGCGCACGCCGGGCGACGCCCTGCCACAGCCGCAGCGGGCGCCGGAGCCGGAGCTGCCCCAACGCACGCCGGAACCGGCGGCCGCCAACCCGCTGTTCACCGCGAACCAGGAGCCGTCCGGCCCGAGCACTCAGCCCGAGCCGCCGGTTCAGCAGGAAGCGGCCCCGCCCGCAGCCCAGCCGAGCGAGGAGGCGCCCCGTCTCCAGCAGGCGCCGCAGCTGGACCGCCCGGCTGCCGCTGGTCCGCCGTCCCCTCCGGTCGGCCAGCCCGTCCAGCAGCCGCCGGCTGGTGGACCGGGTGCACCGCCGCCGCTGCCAAAGCGCCAGCCGCGTCAGGGCGGAAACCTCGCGCCGCAGCAAGGTGCTCCGGGCCCGGTGGGTGGCGCGGAACGCCGTCCCGGCCCCGGTGGCCCGGGCATGGCCGGTCCGCACCGGCAGGGTCCGCCGCCCGGACCGCCGCGTCCGCCGCAGGGCGGTGGCCAGCAGCCCGGTGGCCAGGCAGGTCCGCCGGGTGGCCAGCAGATCCAGCCGCTCAACGGCGAGCCGCCGCTGACGCTGTACCGCGACCGGCGCGTGATCATGCTCCAGCCCGGTACCGAGCTGGACCGCTTCGGCGAGCCGAACGGCAACGTGCTGTACACGATGCGCACGCCGTACACGCACCGCTCGCTCCCGCCGCAGTGGTCGAACCGCTCGTACTTCGCCTACCGCATCCAGCGCCCGATCCAGGCGATGCGCGGCACGGCGGTCCCGTGGTTCGAGCAGCCGGGCGGCGGCACGGCGTTCGTGCTCCCGGCACCGATCAGCGACCTCCTCGCGGACGGCACCCTGGCGGAAATGCCCGCCACGGAACGCCCGCCCATGGAGTAACCGCGTCTGAACAATGAGGGGTACCCGCGATTTCCCGCGGGTACCCCTCACTCGTTTTTGACGCTACGATCAGCGGCCGAACCGATCCGCTTTGACGGCGGCGATGAAGGTGCGCAGCTGCTCCGGAGCGAAGACGAGAGCCCCCTGCTCAGGAGCCTTCGAATCCCGCACCGCACCAACACCCACCACGTTCAACGCCAGCTCGACGCAGTGACCTTGCTCGGTGCTACGAGTGCTCTTCTTCCATAACGCACTGGAAATATCCGTCACTTCCTGCCACTCCCTCGGACGCGCTCACAGGGACGTAGCCAGGCTATCCAGGAACTCCAGGGTCTTCTTCGGACTGAGGGAAGCCTTGGTCATCTGCTCGAAGACCTGCGCGTAGTGCTTGATGTCAGCTGGTCGTTCCATCCAGACCGCCCCGCGCTGGTTCTCCAGGTAGACCGCGTCCATGCCTTCCAGGTCCGCAGCGAACCGCAGCATGTAGAACGGGCTCTGCATTCCGGGATACGCACCGACCTCGAACGGCAGGACCTGAATCGTGATGTTCGACCGCGTCCCCACGTCGGCCAGGTACTTGACCTGGTCGCGCATCACTTCAACGCCGCCGACCTTCCGCCGCAGCGCGGCTTCGTCGAGCACGATCCGCAGTTTGATCGGCTTGCTCTTCCTGAACACGTGCTCCTGCCGTGCCTGCCGAAGTCCGCGCAGCAGCCCGGCATCCTGCTTGCCACCGGTGCGGAGCGCCAAGAACGCATCGGTGTATTCGGGGATCTGCAGCAATCCGTCGATGAACGTGGGCGAGTAGTTCCAGAGTTCGTCGGCGTCGGACTCCAGCCCGACGAACGACTCGAACCAGTCCGGAAGGCTATCGCTGAAGTCCGTCCACCAACCGCGCTCGTTGGATTCCGCAGCGAGCCGGAGGAGCGTGTCGAGCATCGGCGCACCGACGTCGTAGCACTGGCAGAGCAAACGGACGTTGCGCGCCAGGATCGTCTGCTTACCGCCTTCGATCCGGCTAATGGTCGTGCTCGTCAGACCGGCGAACCGGGCTGCGTCCTTGAGGGCCATGTCGGCGTTTTCTCGCAACTTGCGCAGCTCTCGCCCTAGCTGGCGGCGGCGCACGTTCGGCCCTGGCCCGGCCTCGGTCATCGATGATCTCCCCACTTTCCAAGGCTACTTCACGTCATCACACCAGGTCTGTCGCACGATCGGGCGGAAGTCTCATGTAATCACATGATCGAGCTTGCAGCAGGTCGATCTCATGGACACAGTGGACGAACGGCTGCCTCATCGACGCACAGGGACACATCGATGAGGCATCCGCTTCAGAATTCCCCTTTGTTCCGAAGGTCTTTCGCATGAGGTGGTGATGAGGGTGCCGTATCCGTTCCACTGGGCTCCGGCAGACGGTCGGCGGCATGCGAGCTTGGATCCACGTCCTGGCGGCGGTTATCCGACCGGGTCGACGGTTTCGATGTTGTGCGGGCAGCAGTTGTCGGCCGACAACAGCAGGCTGGCGGCGGGATGATCCTGGAGTTCTGGGTTCCCGCCGAGGAACTGGACGAGTTCAACGCGCACATCGTCGGGGAGATCCAGGTGGTTCACGAGTTTCGTTTACGCTGAGCGGAAAATCGGGTGCTCCGCGGGCGCTTCGCCGCCACGATGAACGGATGTTGGCCGATCACTTCCCGCTCGTCGGGCTCAAACTGACAACGCCGCGGCTCGAACTGCGCCTGCCGTCGGCCGATGAACTCGGTGAGCTGGCCGAGCTGGCCTCCTGCGGTGTCCACGACCCGGATGTCATGCCGTTCTCCGATCCGTGGACGGACAAGCCGCCCGGCCAGATCGCGCTGGGATTGATCCAGCGCCACTGGCGGCATCTGGGCGCATGGTCTCCGCAGGACTGGTCGCTCAACCTCACCGCGTTCCACGGCGGAGTCGTCGTCGGGGAGCAAAGTATCGGCGCTCGCGATCTGGCCATCACCCGCGAGGTGAGCACGGGTTCCTGGGTCGGGCAGCGCTACCAGGGGCGAGGAATCGGCACCGAGATGCGCGCGGCCGTGCTGCACCTCGCTTTCGCCTGCCTCGACGCGGAAGAAGCCGTCTCATCGGCGTTCGAGGACAACACGGCCTCCCAGTCCGTGTCCCGCAAGCTCGGCTACCAGCCCGATGGCCGCCAGCGCCGCGCCGTCCGCGGAACCTTGGCCGTCGAGCACCGGTTGCGGCTCACCCGCGCAGACTGGGCACAGCACCGCACTGTCCCAGTCGAAGCCGAAGGGCTCACGCCCTGCCTTCCACTGCTCGGAATCGACCGCTGAAGGGTCGGGAGTGGCGATGGCCGTAAGAGCGACCATCGCCGCTCACGACGTGCCGGCGATGGTGGTGACCGTGACGGCGGCGGTGGATGCGGCGATCGCCGCTGCCATACGGAGCACCGCCGTGTTCACGGCTTCGGCGCCTCAGTTGCCCTTCGTCCGCGACGCGACCTCGCCTGCGGGAAGCCCTGATCCGGGGGGCCAGCGCAGGAGCACGAGTTCGGGGGTCTCGTGCTCCTGCGCTCTTCTAGTCCTTGCGGCCCGTCACCGCGATGGAGACGCCGAGGCCGATCATCGCGAGTCCGCCGACCCCGCCAACGGCGGCGAGCCGCTGCGGTGAGCTCGCGAACCAGTTCCGCGCAGTGGCGGCGGCGAGCCCCCACACCGCTTCGGAGACCACCGCGAGGACTTTGAAGATCAGGCCGAGCAGCAGCATCTGCACCGCGACGTGCCCCCTGATCGCGGTCAACGAACTGGGGCAGCACGACGGCGAAGAACAGAACACCATCGTCTTGGGGTTGGCGACGCCGACGGCGAAGCCGTCCCACAACGTGCGCAGGCCGCCGTGCGCGGAGGGCCCACCGCTGGTGAACGAAGCGTGCAGCGCCCTGCGCTGCCGAATCGCCTTGATGCCCAGGTACACCAGGTACGCGGCGCCCACCAGCTTCAGAGCCGAACGCTCCACGAGAGCTCCGACCCCGAACGCGACGGCGACGACGAGCACATAGGCCCCGAGCGTGTTGCCCACGACCGTGGTGAGCGCGGCGCGGCGGCCTTGCGCCAGGGCTCGCCCGACGACGAACAGCACGCTCGGACCGGGAATCACGATCAGCAGGAACGGCCCCGCGGCGAACGCGAGCAGTCGAACGGCGGCAACCATGCAACCACGGGAACCACCTCCGGCTGAAGCGGTTTTCCGACGCGCTGATCAGCAGGAACGACCCCGCGGACCACAGGTTCTCAGTCGATGCGGAGGCCGTGGGCTGCGGCGAACGCGAGGGCGAGCATCGTGTCGATGCGGGCTCCCTTGAGGTTCGCCTGGACCAGGGCGTCCGCGTCGATGCGGGCTTCGCGAAGGTCCGACTCGGCCAGGCGGGCGCCGAGGAGGCGGGCACCGGTGAGGTCGGCTTCGCGGAGGTCGCAGCGGCGCAGGTCGCAGTCGGCCAAGTTGGCTTCGCGGAAGCGGATTCCGCGCAGGTCCAGGCCCCGCAGGTCCGCCCGGCCCATGCCGACCAGCGTCAGGTCCGTCTCGCGCAACTGCCACGCGCGCAGGCGGCAGTCCACGAAGCTCGACCCCAGCAGGCTGCACCCGTCCAAAGTGGACTTGCCGAACACGGTGCGCTCGAACTTGCAGGAGCGGAACGCGGTGGCGACGTGGCGCGAGCCGTTGAGGTCCGTTCCGGTGAAGACGCAGTCGGTGAACACGCAGTTCCGGGTGCTCAGGCCGGTCAGGTCGGCGTCGGTGAAGTCGCAGCCCGCGAAGGAGCGCCCCTCCCACTCCTGGTCCGTGAGCACCGCGTCCTGGAAGTCCTCACCCACCACGTCAGTCATCGGTCCAGCCTGCCACGCCTGCCCGACAGGGCCGCTTCCAGCTCCGACCGCGATCACCCGACGAGGGTCACGGCACCACGACCACCGGCCGGACCGCTTCGACCACCAACGTCGCGGGCACCGTGCCGAGCAGACCACCGCGGCGCCGGGAGCGGCCCACCACGATCAGGTCCGCCCGGTACTGCTCGGCGACCTGTTCCAGGCCCACCGCCGGGTCGCCGCGGTGGTGCACGAAGTCCCAGTCGATGTCCACCCACTTCAGGTGCGACACGACCTCCTTCTTCAACTCCTCCACCAGGCTCTCGGCCGCCTCGCTGGCGACCGCCACGCCCATCGGTGACCAGTAGGCGACGCCGCCCACTGCCTCGACGTAGACCAGGACCAGGCGGGCGCGCTCACGTCGCGCCAGGCCTGCAGCCCAGGCCGCGGCGTGGAAGCTCGCCGGGCTGCCGTCCATGCCCACGACGATGCCGCCCAAACCGTCCTTGCCGATCTCGAATTCCCGCTCGGTGTTGTCGCTGTCGCCTTCGGCCACGCGGAGATGGTAGTGGGCGCGGCCTGGGGCGTTGGAGGCATGCGACACACTCGAAACGTGGAAAGCGCTCGAACCCCCTCCGACCTCGAACGTCGCGCGCTCGACGCGGTGGACCTCAACGGCGTTCTGGACGACCTGCGCGAACTCGTCGCGATCCCCAGCGTGGGCGGCACCAGCGGCGAGCACGACGCCCAGCAGTGGTGCGCCGACCGGCTGGGCGCGCTCGGGCACCAGGTGGACCACTGGCGCATCGACGTCCGCGAGCTCGCCGAGCAGGACGGCTTCCCCGGCCAGGAAGCCGAGCGCGACATCGCCTACGGCTGCGTCGGTGTGCGGGGCGACGGCCCGGAGCCCGCGCTGATCTTCTGCGGGCACACCGACGTCGTACCGCCCGGCGACCTCGACCGCTGGCCCGCTCGCGACCCGTACGTGCTGCGCGTCCAGGACGGCATCGCCGCCGGCCGGGGCACCTGCGACATGAAGGGCGGGCTGGCCGCGGTCTTCGGCGCGCTGCAGGCCTTGCGGACGGCCGGGATCGAGCTCGCCCGGCCGGTGGCGGTGCACGCCGTCGTCGGCGAGGAGGACGGCGGGCTCGGCGCGTTCGCCACGCTGAGGCGCGGGCATCGCGGGGCGGCGTGCGTGCTGGCCGAGCCGAGCTCGGGCACGATCGTGGCCGCCAACGGCGGGTCGCTCACGTTCCGCCTCGAAATCGCCGGTCAGAGCACGCACGGTTCCACCCGCTACCGGGGTGTGAACGCGCTCGACAAGCTCGCCAGCCTGCTGCCGGCGCTGCGCGAACTGGAAGCCCGCCGCAACGCGGACCCCGATCCGCTGGTCGCGCACCTGGAAGTGCCGTACCCGCTGTCCATCGGCATGGCGCGGGTCGGCGACTGGGCCAGTACGGTGCCGGACCTGGCGATCGCCGAAGGCCGTTACGGCGTCCGGATCGGCGAGTCGGTCGAGTCCGCGAAGGCCGAGTTCACCGACGCCATCGCACGAGCCTGCGCCGCCGATCCCTGGCTGGCCGAGCACCCGGTCCAGGTCAGCTGGCCCGGCGGGATCTTCGCCAGCGGACGGCTGCCCGAGGGCCACGAGCTGCTCGGCCAAACCCAGGACGCCGCAGCCGCAGCCGCAGCCGGAGCTCCCCGCCCGACGGCGCTGGGTGCGCCGTACGGCACGGACCTGCGGCTCTATGCGGGCGCGGGCATCCCGACG
This sequence comes from Saccharopolyspora sp. NPDC002376, assembly GCF_053593195.1. Taxonomy (NCBI): domain Bacteria; kingdom Bacillati; phylum Actinomycetota; class Actinomycetes; order Pseudonocardiales; family Pseudonocardiaceae; genus Saccharopolyspora; species Saccharopolyspora sp. NPDC002376. The sequence continues at coordinate 123,068 of NZ_JBSFBZ010000005.1, read as the reverse complement.
CTCCAGTACGGCCCCGGCGACATCCGCTACGCGCACGCCCACGACGAGCACGTCGCGGTCGAGGAGCTGGAGCAGGCCACCCGCACCTACGCCCTGCTGGCGATCCGCCGCTGCGGCATCGCCTGACGTCCCGCACGCACCGCGCTGACTTGGCGGTATCAGCCTCGTGCGGACGACCGAATGCAGCGACTGCACGACGGCCCTGGCTGAGGCGAAGCCGGGGCCGTCGCTCGGCCGTGCGGGCGCCGAAGGCCGCGGAACACAGTGCTAGCGCAGGGTTCTGAAGAAGGCTCGGATGTCGTCCACCAGCCGATCCGGAGCTTGGAGCGAGGCGAAGTGCCCGCCCGCGGGGAAGCAGCTCCAGCGGGTGATCTCGTGGGAGAGCTCCGCCAGGCCTCGGATCGCACCGTCTCCGGCGAAGTTCGCCACTCCGGTCGGGACCGTTGTGCGTTCGGGGCGCCGACCCCACGCGTCGGCGGACTCCAGGTAGAGGCGCGCCGCTGATCCCGCTGTTCCGGTCAGCCAGAAGATCGTGACGTTGGTGAGGATCGCATCCCGGTCGATCGGAGTCTGCTCGGTGCGCGTGGGATCCCAGTCCACGAACCACTCCAGGTTCCACGCCAGCTGACCGGCCGGAGAATCGTTGAGCGCGTAGGCCAACGTCTGCGGCCGGGTGGACATCTGCACCGCATATCCGGAGTGTTGGTACCAGAGGGCCTGGTTCTGCACGGCCTGCTCGCGCTCTGCCGCCGACAGCCCCTCCAGATCGCCGGGATCACTCGTCATCGAGGCGTCCGCCAGCGCGTTCACGTGCACGCCGAGGACGTTCTCCGGCGCGATCCGGCCGAGCTCCGGCGACACGATGCTGCCGAAGTCACCACCCTGCGCCCCGAACCGGTCGTACCCCAGCCGCCGCATCAGCTCGATCCAGGCATGCGCGATCCGGTGCACACCCCAGCCCGTTCGCGTGGTCGGCCCGGAGAAGGCGAACCCCGGCAGCGATGGCGCGACCACGTGGAAGGCGTCCGCCGGATCACCACCGTGCGCCCTCGGATCGGTCAACGGCCCGAGGACGTCCACGAAGTCGTGGACCGTGCTCGGCCACCCGTGCGTGATGATCAGCGGCGTCGCGTCCGGCTCCGGGGAACGGACGTGCAGGAAGTGCACCCGCTGATCGTCGATGACCATCGTGAACTGCGGGAACGAGTTGAGCCGGGCCTCGTGCCCGCGCCAGTCGTAATCCGTGCGCCAGTACTCGACCAGGTCGGCCAGGTAGTCCTGGTGCACGCCGTACGACCAGCCGACGCCGGGGATCTCCCCCGGCCAGCGGGTGCGGGCCAGCCGCCCCCGCAAGTCATCCAGGGCTTCCTGCGGAACATCGATCCGAAACGGTTCTGGTGCGTTCATGCGCGCAGGCTCGCGCCCGAGCAGGACAGCTCCGGTCCTACTCCACTGGCAAGGTGGGCGAATGTTGGCAACACTCGCCCGTCTGCTCCGACTGCTGTCGCTGCTGCAGATGGGCCGCGACTGGTCCGGCACGGAGCTCGCCGAACGCCTCGAGGTCACCACCCGGACCGTGCGGCGCGACGTCGATCGCCTGCGCGAGCTGGGCTACCCGGTGCACACCACGATCGGCCCGAACGGCGGGTACCGGCTCGGTCCCGGTGCGGCGTTGCCGCCGCTCCTGCTCGATGACGATGAAGCGGTCGCAGTCGCGGTCGGCCTGCACACGGCAGCGGCCGGCCACGTCACCGGGGCCGAAGAAGCCTCGCTGCGGGCCCTGACCAAGCTCGAACAGGTCCTGCCGTCCAGGCTGCGGCACCGGGTCACCACGCTGAGGAACGCAGTCGTGACCATGTCCCCCGGCAACGAGCCGGGAGTGCGGGCAGCGGTGCTCACTGCGGTCTCGGCCGCCGTCCGGGCCGCTGAAACACTGCGGTTCGACTACCTCGACCACAACGGCACCGCGTCCCGGCGCAACGTCGAACCGCACCGCCTCGTCTGCTGGGGCCGGAAGTGGTACCTGGTCGGCTGGGACGTCGAACGAACCGCCTGGCGCACCTTCCGGGTCGACCGGATGACCCTGCGAACCCCCAACGGACCGCGCTTCGCACACCGCGAACCACCGGACGGCGATGTCGCGGCATACCTGCGCAGAACCATGGGATTCGAGATGTGGCCGCTGCGCTCGCACCTGCTCGTGCACGCGCCCGCAGCGAACATCAACAGCCGAATCGACGGCATCGTGACCCCGGTGGACGAAAGCACGTGCCGGCTGGAACTCGCCTCGGACTCGTACGACCTCGTCGCGCTCGTGGTGGGCATGCTCGATGCCGACTTCGAAGTCGAATCACCTCCAGAACTCGCTGAACACCTGCACAAACTGGCCAATCGATTCACCAATGCGATCTCCCGAAACTCGGGTGAGCGCACCTGAGTGCCTGTTTTGATCCTTTGCCTTTGATGCGCCGAAGCCGCATAGCCCACCCTCGCAACTGGCACCGCCGCGGGTTCTCAGACGTTTCCTGGCGAGGACGGCCCTGACGCCGTGTAATTGGCATACATAAGTCAGGGCACCCGCAGTCCAGGGAACGTCTGAGGTTCCGCTACCCGCACCGCCACGCAAAACGAGTTCAAAAACAGATTCTTAGCGGTGGGTCCGGACGCGGCGACGGTGGGTTCGCCGCGTCCGGACCCCGGCGTCGTTCGATCGCCCGCGCAATGGCCGGATGCAACACCCTGGGAGGGAGTGGTGTTCGTCCGCTGCCGGTCGGGCCGGTCGACGCCGAGTTGTGTTGGCCGCTAGTGGAAGTCGCGCGAGGTCGAGGGGATGCGGACCTCCAACTTCTGCAGCCGGTCAGCTCTGAGATTGATCACCCCCTCCGCTCGCTCGACGATTCCGCGCACCAGCAATGCCGCGCTGGAGCGCCCGACTTTGCGGTACCGCGCCCACAAACCCGGCGAGCACATGACGTTGACCATGCCCGTCTCGTCCTCCAGGTTCAGGAACGTGATCCCGCCCGCGGTGGCTGGTCGCTGCCGGTGCGTCACCGCACCACCGACCAGCACCCTGGTCCCGTGCTCCACTTCGGACAGACGATCGGCCGGAAGCGCGCCCATCGAGTCCAACCTGGAGCGAACGAACTGCAGCGGGAAGCTGTCCGGAGAAACCCCAGTGGCCCAAACATCCGCCGCAGCCACGTCGACGCCGTCCATGCCCGGTAATGCCGGAGCCGCCGCCGAAGCCGTGGTTCCTGGCAACTGGTCCGGCCGGTCCCCGGCTGCGGCAGCGGCGTTCCACAGCGCCTCGCGCCGGGACAGCCCGAAGCAGCCGAACGCGCCGGCCGTTGCCAACGCCTCCATCTGCGTTGCGGTCAACCCCACGCGTCGAGCCACATCTGCCATGCCGGTGTACGGACCGCGCTCCGCACGTTCGGCGGCCAACTTCTCGGCACCGTCGCCGATTCCGCGCACCGAAGCCAGCCCGAGCCGCACCGCCTGCCGCCCCTCACTGGCGGCATCGGGTTCCAGATCGGCTTCCACCCGGCTTGCGTTGACGTCCGGGCCACGCACCCGCACACCGTGCCGCCGGGCGTCTGCAACCAGCGACTGCGGCGAGTAGAAGCCCATCGGCTGCGCCTTGAGCAGCGCCGCGCAGAAAGCCGCCGGGTAGTAGTGCTTGAACCACGCGCTGGCGAACACCAGCAGCGCGAAGCTCAACGCGTGGCTCTCCGGGAAGCCGTAGTTGGAGAAGGCCAGCATCCGTCGATAAATCTGCTCGGCCAGTTCACCGGAGATGCCGTTGGCCGCCATCCCCTCGAACAACCTCCCCTTGAGCCGGGCCATCCGCTCTTCGGACCGCTTGGCCCCCATCGCCCGGCGCAGCTGGTCGGCCTCCGCCGGGGAGAACCCCGCCACGTCCACCGCCAGTTGCATCAGCTGCTCCTGGAACAACGGGACCCCGTAGGTCTTCGACAGCGCGCCTTTCATCAACGGGTGCTCGAAGTCCCACTCCTCCTCGCCGTTGCGGCGCCGGATGTAGGGGTGCACCGAACCGCCCTGGATCGGCCCCGGCCGGATCAACGCCACCTCGACCACCAGGTCGTAGAACTTCCGCGGCTTCAACCTCGGCAGCGTGGCCAGCTGGGCCCGGCTCTCCACCTGGAACACCCCGACCGCATCGGCCCGGCGCAGCATCTCGTAGACCGCATCGTCGGCCAGGTCCAGTTCGCCGAGATCGACCTCGCGACCGTGGTGCTCGCGGACCATCTCGGTGGCGTAGCGCAGCGCCGAGAGCATGCCCAGCCCCAGCAGGTCGAACTTGACCAGACCGACCTCCGCGCAGTCGTCCTTGTCCCACTGCAGGACCGTGCGGCCAGGCATCCGCGCCCACTCCACCGGGCAGACCTCGCCGACCGGCTGGTGGCAGATCACCATCCCGCCGGAGTGGATGCCCAGGTGCCGGGGAAACCCCATCAGCTCACCGGCCAGCCCCCGCACCGGCGCTGGGATCTCGGAATCCTCCGGCAACGGGCCCCAGTGCTCGATCTCCTTGCTCCAGGCGTCCTGCTGTCCGGGCGAATAGCCGAGCGCGCGGGCGACGTCGCGCACCGCTGACCGCGGCCGGTAGCTGATCACGTTCGCCACCTGGGCGGCGTGCATCCGGCCGTACTTGCGGTAGACGTACTGGATCACCTCTTCGCGGCGGTCCGACTCGATGTCCAGGTCGATGTCCGGCGGCCCGTCCCGCTCCGGCGCCAGGAACCGCTCGAAGAGCAGCTGGTAGCGCACCGGGTCCGCGTTGGTGATCCGCAGCGCGAAGCACACCGCCGAGTTCGCCGCCGATCCCCTGCCCTGGCACAGAATTCCCCGGCTGCGGCAGAACTCCACGATGTCCTGCACGATCAGGAAGTAGCCGGGGAACTCCAGCTCCTCGATCACCGCCAGCTCGTGCTCGATCTGCTGGTAGGCTGCGGGATTCTGCTGCGGCAGGCCGTACCGCTGCAGCGCGCCCTGGTAAGTCTGCTCGCGCAGCCAACTCACCTCGGTTCGCCCATCAGGCACATCGAACGGCGGCAGCTGCGGAGCCACCAACCGCAGGTCGAAGGCGCACTCCTTGCCGAGTTCGGCAGCTCGCTGCACGGCCCCCGGGTACCGCGCGAACAACTCGGCCATCTCGGCCCCGGAACGCAGGTAGTTGCCCGCCCAAGCGGGCAGCCAGCCGTCCATCTCGTCCAGGCTGCGACGAGCCCGGATCGCAGCGACCACACCGGCCAACTTGGCCCGCTCCGGCCGGGCCAAGTGCGCCCCGGTGCTGGCCACTGTGGACACGCTGGCGCGGTCAGCGAGCTCGGCCAGCGCATCGTTGCGCTCTGAATCCGTGGGAAGGCCGTGGTCGGTCAGCTCCACCACGACGTGGTCCCGGCCGAACAACGCGACCAACATGTCCAGCTCCGCCGCAGCCGCGTCGAACCCGCCCGCCGCGAGCGCGGCCGGCACCGCTCCCTTCCGGCAGCCGGTGAGCACCTGCCAATGCCCTTCGGCCGCGTCGGCGAGCTCCTCCAACTCGTAGACCGGACGTCCCTTCTCCTCCCCGGCCAACTGCGCCGTGCTGATCGCCCGGCACAAGCTCGCGTAACCGTCGAGATCCCGAGCCAGCACCAGCAAGTGCTGGCCCTCCGGATCGGCCACCCCGTTCTGGGATTCGGAGAGCCCCAGGCTCAGCTCCGCGCCGAACACCGTGCGCACCCCGTGCTCGGCGGCGGCCTCGGCGAAGCGCACCACCCCGTACAGCCCGTCGTGATCGGTGAGCGCGATCGCCTCCAACCCCAGCCGCGCCGCTTCCGCCACCAGCTCCTCCGGATGGCTCGCCCCGTCCAGGAAGCTGAAGTTGGAATGCGCGTGCAGCTCCGCGTACGGGACCGACGACACCGCGGGAACGACGTCGGCCCGGTACCCGGCACGTCGCCGAGTCCACGCCGGACTGTCGTTCCCGTCGCCGGGGTTCCGCTCGTCGCGCGGACCCCGCCCATCGGCGGAAGAGGGCCGGCCGGAAAGCGCGGTCTCCAGTTCCGACCAGGTCTGGGGCGGGTTGAACCAACTCATGACAACCAGTGAACTCCTGTTCGATTCGGCGATGCCACCGAAATACCGACTAACCACTCGAACGAGCGTTCGCCACTATCGATAGGCGCCCTGAACCCACCAACGGCCCTGCTCGTGCACCAGCAGCAAGGCCACCTCACCCGCCTCTAGATCGGCGCCCGGCGCTCCCGGCTCAACCGTGCCGGAGTCGGCTTCGAGCACCACCTGGACCCGCACCAGCGACCGCGGCGGCATCTGCGTCGCCGGGGCCGGCTGCCCGGCCCCATCGGCCAGCAGCTCCGCCCACCAGCGCTCGGCCACCGGCCACGGCCCGGCCCAGCCGGACACCGCGCGGGACCGGCCACCCGCCACCTCGACGCGGCTCGGCGCGGCGGTCAACCGATCCCGGTCGGTGATCCCCACCGGCTGCCCCTCGACGTCGAGAACGACTGCGGGCCAAGGAGAATCCGGCACCACCGAGGGAGACGGAGACGGGATCCGCCCCGGCCACGGGTGGTCCGACACCAGCACGGGACGGCGCTCGTCGCCCCACGGCACGAACCGCACCTGATCGCGCAGATCACGGCCGCCGTCGAGCACCCCGGTCAGCACCGCCTCCGGCCCGAGCATGCCCTGCACCCGGGCGAACGCGCGGCCAGCGCGGGCATCCGCCTCGCCGGTCGCGGCGCTGAGCAGGTCGAGCTGCAGCCCATCCGCTCCGACGACCTCCTCCGGCCGGAGGCTCAGCACGCTCACCCCGGCCGTCGGACGCTGCGATCCGCTGCGGCCGTTCAGCCAACCGTCGAGCTGCCAGCGCACCCGATCCGCGGTGGCCGCCGGGGTCAACGGCTCCGCGCACCGCCACACCCGTTCCAGCTCCTCGCCGTGCTCGGTCCGCGCCGAAATCCCCAGTCGCGTGCACGCCAAACCGAGATCGCCGAGCCTGACGTGCAACCGATCCGCCAGCACCTTGGCCGCGAAAGCCGCCCGGTCCACCCGATCCACCGGCGGATCGAGCTCCTCGGACACCACCAGGTCAGGTGGGGCTTGCCGCCGCAGCACCGGCCGCTCCTCCCGACCACCGGCTGCGCGGTGCATCACCAGCGCGGACCTGCCGAACCTCGTCGCTACATCCGACGGATCCAGCGCGGCGAACTCGCCCAACGTGCGAATTCCCAAGCGCCGCAACAGATCCACCAGCTCCGCCCGCTCCGCGACCTGCCGACCGGTGAGCCGGTCGGCGAGCTGGTCGATCTCGTCGACGGCCAGCGGCGCGAGGAACTCCGGGCTCAACCTGGGCCCGACCAGCTGGCCGCGCCGAGCGGCCAGGACCGCCGCGAACAGCCCGTCCGCGATGCCCACCTGGCACTCGACCCCGACCTGCGCGGCGATCTTGTCGATCACCCGCTCAGCGGCGCCCGCCTCGGATCCGAAGTAGCGCGCAGGACCCCGCGCCGGAACCGCCACCAGGCCGGGGCGCACGATCTCCACGCCCGGCATCATGTCCTCGACCGCGGCCACGACCGGCTCGAACAACCGCGCATCCCGATCCGGATCGTGTTCGCAGACAGCGAGATCCGGGCAACGACTCTGCGCCTCGCGACGACGCATGCCGCGGCGCACTCCGCCATCGCGGGCCGTCGCGGAGCAGGCCACCACCCGGTTGGCCGCGAACACCGCGGTGGGCACCAACGAACCGAGTTCGGCCGCGCGAGCGGCGGCGACCACCGGCCAATCCGGGCACCACACGACGAGTCGACGAGGGGACATCACGAGCACCCCACCACCGGACGCAGCCGCGGCCGCGTGATCTCCACGGGCTCGTCCACCGGAACTCCGACAGCTCCGTTGCGCGCCGGCAGGAGGAGTCGACTCGAACGCGGCCGGGACGCCGCACCACGTCCGCCCGCGCGCACCGTGACAGCACGTTCTCGCAGGTAGCCATGGCCCTGACCGAGTCCTCGCCAACTGGCATCAGCGCAACGCAGTTGTACATCGGCACCTGTCCACGGGCCGAACGGCAGCAGCACCGAACCGCGGTTTCGCGCTCTCGCCGACAGTCGCCGAGCATCCGAATCCGCGATCCGCCGAGTACCACCGACAGCGACCAGGTCCACCCCGTCGAGCAACGCAGCGACCACACCCGCCGGGTCGCCGCCCGGCCGCGGAACCACCGCGAGCCTGGAGAGTTCCACACCTGCTTCAGCCGCAGCGACCAGGCTGATGCCGGCCAGCCCCACCACCGCGGCCCAAGAGCCGTTGGCAGTCGCTTCGGCGAGCAGCGTGAAGAGAAGAGAAACAGATCCGTGCACCGCCACCGTGCTGCCACGGCGCAAACCTGGCCATGGCAGCACGGCAGCGAGCTCCGTCCGCGTGGGCAGCACCCGGCCCGCACCAGGAACACCACCCGTTTCGACCACCGGCACACCCACGGACACCCCGTAAACCGCGGACGCGCCCGGCGGCGTCGAAGACGCCATCGCGGACATCGCTGCCTCCCCACATCGTGCACGTGGATGCCCGACCCCGGCGCGGGCACCCACCAAGCCGCTGCGGGGAAGACAGCGGTGGAGCCAGCACTGCGCCTGCACCCGAACGCAGCGCCGGTTCCAACGGATCAGTCGACCCCGACATCGGCCGATCCGAACTCGAACCTCAGTTCGAATAAGACAAGTAAACCCCGGCCGGAGCTCCGCGTCAAGGCCCGTAGCCAGATTGGGTGAACATTTGTTCGATCGCCCGAAATTCAGCTGAGCGAACGGGAAAAAGCCGCTACAACTCGATCAACGACCGCGTTTCCGGGCCCGTCCGGACGGCCGCCCGGACCACCCCAGCAGCGGCCCGGGAACAGCCGCACCGAGCTCACCGGGCCGGGCCTCATGCCCCAACACCGGCCTGCTGAGCCAGCCGCGCGGCGAACGGATTCCGCACGCCCACCCAGGAGGTTCCCATGCGCACGTCCCGACCGAACCAGGCTCACCAGCACACCGCCGCGCTCAACAGTCCGGAAAAGCAAACGGTGCGGACGACCGTGGTCGTCCGCACCGCTCGAGGTACTCCTGGGTCAGTGCGCGAAGTGGCGCGTCCCGGTGAAGTAGAGCGGCACACCGGCCGCCTCCGCCGCCGCGATGGTGTCCGCGTCCCGGACCGAACCGCCCGGCTGCACGATGGCTCGCACCCCGGCGTCCAGCAGGACCTGCGGACCGTCGGCGAACGGGAAGAACGCGTCGGACGCGGCCACCGAGCCCTTCGCCCGGTCACCCGCACGGGAGACCGCCAGGCGCGCCGAGTCGACCCGGTTCACCTGCCCCATGCCCACACCGACCGTGGCCCCGCCGTCGGCCAGCAGGATCGCGTTGGACTTCACCGCGCGGCAGGCGCGCCAAGCGAACTTCAGGTCCGCCAGGGTCGCCTCGTCCACCGGGGAGCCGGCGGCCAGCGTCCAGTTGGCCGGGTCGTCGCCCTCGGCGTCGATGGCGTCAGAGCCCTGCACCAGCATGCCGCCGGAGATCGCCCGCATCTCGATCCGGCCGCTCTTGGGCGGCTGCGCGGTCAGGATCCGGATGTTCTTCTTCTTGCTCAGCACGTCCACCGCTCCGTCGGCGTAGCCGGGTGCCACGACGACTTCGGTGAAGATCTCGGCGACCTGCTCTGCCATCGCCAGCGACACCTCGCGGTTCGTCGCGATGACGCCGCCGTACGCGCTGACCGGGTCGCATTCGTGCGCCTTGCGGTGCGCCGCGGCGATGTCGTCGGCCACCGCGATGCCGCACGGGTTGGCGTGCTTGATGATCGCTACGCACGGCTCGTCGTGGTCGTGCGCCGCGCGCCAGGCCGCATCGGAGTCGACGTAGTTGTTGTACGACATCTCCTTGCCGTGCAGCTGGGCCGCGGCCGCGAGACCGGTGGCCTCACCGCCGGAGACGTACAGCGCGGCGGGCTGGTGCGGGTTCTCCCCGTAGCGCAGCGCGGAGCGGCGCTCCCAGGTCTCGCCGATCCAGCCGGGGAACACCGAGTCGTCCCCGGTCGGCACCTTGCTCATCCAGGACGCCACCGCGACGTCGTAGGAGGCGGTGTGCCGGAACGCGGCGGCGGCCAGCTCGACCCGGTCGGTCTGCGTGAAGCCGCCCTCCCGGACCTGCTCCAGCACCCACTCGTAGCGGCTGGGGTCGACCACGACCGCGACGTTCGCGTGGTTCTTGGCGGAGGCGCGCACCATCGCCGGGCCGCCGATGTCGATCTGCTCGATCACCTCGTCCTGCGCGGCGCCCGAGGCCACCGTCTGCACGAACGGGTAGAGGTTCACCACCAGCAGGTCGAACGGGGCAATGTCCAGCTCGCGCAGCTGGTCGGCGTGCTTCGGGCGGCGCAGGTCGGCCAGCAGCCCGGCGTGCACCCGCGGGTGCAGGGTCTTGACCCGGCCGTCGAGCGCCTCCGGGAACCCGGTGAGCTCCTCGACCGGGGTCACCGGCACGCCCGCGGCCGCGAGGGTGCGGGCGGTGCCACCGGTGGACACGATCTCCACGCCGGCGGCGTGCAGCCCGGTGGCCAGCTCCAGCAGGCCCGACTTGTCCGACACGCCGATCAGCGCGCGGCGAACTGCACGCCGCTCCTGCGAGTTCGCGGTCACGGGATACTCACCTTCCGTCCCTGCACGGTCCAACCGTGCAACGCCAGCTGTTCCAGGGTGTCGACCAGCAATCGCCGCTCGACTGCCTTGATCCGCTCGTGCAAGCTCGCCTCGTCGTCGTCGGACCGCACCTCGACCGCTTCCTGCGCGAGGATCGGCCCGGTGTCCACACCGGCGTCGACCACGAACAGCGTGCAGCCGGTGACGCGCACTCCGTACTCCAGCGCGTCGCGCGCGCCGTGCATGCCGGGAAACGAGGGCAGCAACGCCGGGTGGCTGTTGAGGTACCGGCCGTCGAAGCGCGTCAAGAAGTCCGCGCCGACCAGCTTCATGAACCCGGCGGAGACCACCAGGTCGGGTTCGTGCTCTGCGCAGGCGTCGGCCAGTGCGCGGTCCCAGTCGTCGCGGCTCGGGTGGTCCTTGACCCGGCGGACGAAGGTCGGCACCCCGACGCGCTCGGCCCGCGCGAGCCCTTCGATGCCGTCGCGATCCGCGCCGACCGCGACCACCTGCACGGGGTAGTCGGGCGAGCTGGTCGCGTCGAGCAGGGCCTGCAGCAAAGTTCCGGAGCCGGACACCAGCACGACCACGCGTGCCGGATCGGCGGTGGTGAACCGGGCGGGCGACGCAGCGGTGTTCGACTGGTCGGTCGTACTCGGATTCAGCGTTCGCTCCTGACGTACCTGGGCGCGATCTCTGCCAGCAGCGTAAGCGCTGCTGGAGGGTCTGACGCGGCCAGGGCCCCAGGAGTGGCGCAACCCTCACCGCGAACAGCGCCGAGGCGGTGCCGTCCGGGGCGCAACCCGCTCGAAACGGGCAGATCTCCCGCGCCGGAACGGTCGGGAGCTAGTCGGCTCGGTTCTGGCTGCCGTCCCTGGTCCAGGCCGCGCGTCGAGCCTCGTCGATGTTCCAGCCCTCGTCGACGTCACCGTCGAACTCGCTGGGGTCTATCTCGGAGCGCGCGGTCCTGGTCGAGGAGAGCGGTTCGCGCGCGTGCGGGATCTCCGGGTCGAAGTCCTCGGGATCGAGCGCTTCCGCCTCGGACTCGGCTTCCGCGTCCGAAGTGGACGGCTGTTCGCCGCCCGCATCGGTCGGGGCTTCCGCTTCCGCCGCGGAGTCCTCGCTCGCATCGTCCACATCCACCGGAAGGGAGTCAGTTTCCGACACATCAGCGGCCGCAGCGGCGCCTGCATCATCGGCTGCGCCATCGGTCTCAGCAGCGTCTCCGCCGGTGGGCACGGGCTCTTCGACGGCGACTGGGCCGGCGAGCCAGGTCACGGCGGCTGCCGGGATGGCGATCCAGCACATCGTCATCGCAGCCAGCTCGAGCGGCCGCAACGACACCGGGCTGAACTGGCCACCACCGAGGTCGCCGCCAGCGACCTGGGCGAGGACCAGCGTGCCCAGCGCCGCGACGCAGACGGCCACGGCGACCGCCAGCAACCGACGGGACACGCCGCCGGGGACTCGGCGGCACGCGAAACCGACGAGCGCGCCGACGGCGAGCGGCAGCACCAGCGCCGCGGCCGACCAGCCCGGCCCCTCCTGCGACGGCAAGACCGCGAGCAGGGGCAGGTCGGGCACCGGTCCGGGCGTGGCGTGCAGGGGTTGCACCGTCAGCCCGCCCAGCGACAGGCCGGTGCCGGCGGCGAAGGCCCAGCCCGCCAGTACTCCGTTCGGCAAGTACAGGAGCGACAGGAGGGAGGTTCCGATCGCATCACCCGCAGCACCGGATCGCGCCATCGAGGCGACCATGTCCGGCGCCGACGCGCAGATCCCGACCAGCAGCACCACGCCACCGCCGGCGACCACCGCGGTGAGCGCGAGCAGACCGATGCGCAGGCCCGACCACACCTCAGCCTCGACCCGTTCCCAGACCAGGTAGATCAGTCCGCAGCGGTTCGCCACACCTGCGGCCGATGCGGCGGTGGCGGTCAAACCGCAGCTCAGGAAGGCATCGACCGGGACCGCGCGGAACGGCCCGGCCAGCACGAGGGCGATGGCCGCACCGACGAAGGCGTGCACCAGCCCCATCGTCGCGATGACCGGCCAGGCCTGGTCTGGTCGCCGCAGTCTGGAACGCCGAGCCACCCAGGCAGAGGCGGCCGCGATCAGCAGCATCACGGCCGCGGTCGGGAGCAGCGGGAGCACGCTCAGCGGTGCGCCCATGATCGTCAGCGCGGACTGGTGCAGGGCCAGCCACCCGGGCAGCGCCGCCAGCAGCACCACGACCGGGTTGAACCCGGCGTTGGTGGCGGTGGCCGTCACCAGGGCGATCAGTCCGGCCGACAGCAGGTAGCCGAGGACCAGGACGGTGCAGGTCGCGCCGATGAGCAGCCACCAGCGGAGGCCGAGCCTGCGCTCGCGGGGGCCGTCGGCGATGGCGTGGGGAATCGACTCGAGCACGGACACGTAGCCGAATGTCGCATCACAATTCCGCCGAACGGGTCACAACACGCCGCCACCTCCACCCATCGGGCGACGCCGAACGTCCATTTAGGACGCCCGTGCGGCCTTGCCGAACCGCCCTGCTTCACCGAAGAGAAAACACGGGCGGCCCGCAGGCCGCCCGTGCGCAATCGATCTTCAGCTATCAGAATTCCTGCCGGTTGAGCCCCGGGTGGGGCATCTGCTGGGTGCCCTGCGGACCGCCGGACTGGCCACCCTGACCGGACTGGCCGCTCTGGCTGGCAGACCCCTGGCTCGGAGGACCGTCCTGCCCAGCGGGACCACTCTGACCGGCGGGACCACTCTGACCGGCGGGACCACTCTGACCGGCGGGACCACTCTGCCCAGCGGGACCACTCTGACCGGCGGGACCACTCTGACCGGCGGGACCACTCTGCCCAGCGGGACCGCCCTGGCCAGCGATACCGCCGCCCTGGCCGGCGAAGCCGGGCTGACCGGCAGGGCCGGACGGGTTCGGGGCCGGGGAGCCGCCCGAGGACGGGTTCCACCCGCCCGGTTGCTGCGGCTGACCACCAGTGGTCGGGCTCCAGCCACCGCTCGCCGGGGCGAACTGCCCGGGCTTCGCGGGCGGCGCCGAGGGGTTCCACCCGCCTGGGCCGCCGGGCTTGCCGGGACCGCCCTGCTGACCGGGCTGGAACGGGCCGGGCTGACCGCCCTGACCGCCCTGACCGGACGAGGGCTTGCTGGGTGAGTCGAAGCTCTGCGGTGCGTTGATGATCCCGCCGTCGATCAGCAGGTTGCCGACCACACCGGCGAGCTGCGCGATGGCCAGCAGCAGGAGCAGCACGACGATGCCACCGGAGCTACCGCCGACGAGGTCCTGCAGCAGTGCGAGGGTGGCGTAGGCGGACAGCGGCGCAGCGGCGACCAGCAGGTTCGGCGTCTTCGGCACGAAGCGCAGGCCGGCCAGCGCTGCGGAGGTGATGATGGAGAACCCGGCCAGGCTTCCGACGAGCACACCGGCGATCTCGCTGAAGAAGCCGATCAGGTAACCGACCAGACCGGCCCCGGCCGCCACCAGCGCCAGGATCTCCTTCAAGCCGAGTGCGGGCCCGGCCCAGCTGGACTTCCGCGACGGGGGATACGGGGCGGACATGCTGTGGTGACACTCCTCAATAGACATTCGGGGGACGAGGACGGGTCGGGCCGACGGTGTCCGTCGACCGAACCCAGTGTGCCGGAAACGCTTGCACCTGTGTTCAAACACGGTGCGCATCGGGGGTCGCGCGCACCCCAGGGCCAGGTGACCAGCGGTTTGGGCTCAGAAGTTCGCGGTTCGCGCTCGAAGATCTCCGGTTCGGGCTCAACGAGCTCTTGATGTGCGGCGAAGCCGCACGCGGTGCGGGACTCAGCTCGCACCGCCGTGAAACGAGCCACCGAAACACTTACTACAAGCCGTCGGGGCCGGACACCCGCAGGTGTCCGGCCCCGACGGAGCTGATCGAGATCGGGCTCAGCCCTTGATGATCTCGCGCATCAGCTTGGCGGTCTCGCTCGGCGTCTTGCCGACCTTGACGCCAGCGGCCTCCAGGGCCTCCTTCTTCGCCGCGGCGGTGCCGGACGAACCGGAGACGATGGCGCCCGCGTGGCCCATGGTCTTGCCCTCCGGCGCGGTGAAGCCAGCCACGTAGCCCACCACCGGCTTGGTGATGTTGGCCTTGATGTAGTCGGCCGCACGCTCCTCGGCGTCGCCACCGATCTCACCGATCATGACGATGGCCTCGGTCTCCGGGTCGTCCTGGAACGCCTGGAGCGCGTCAATGTGGGTGGTGCCGATGATCGGGTCACCACCGATGCCGACGCAGCTGGAGAAACCGATGTCCCGCAGCTCGTGCATCATCTGGTAGGTCAGCGTGCCCGACTTGGACACCAGGCCGATCTTGCCGGCATTGGTGATGTCGGCCGGGATGATGCCGGCGTTGGACTTGCCGGGCGAGATGATGCCGGGGCAGTTCGGCCCGATGATCCGGGTCTTGTTGCCGGTGGCGTTCGCGTGCGCCCAGAAGTAGGCCGAGTCGTGCACCGGGATGCCCTCGGTGATGACCACGGCCAGGCCGATCTCGGCGTCGATGGCCTCGATCACCGCGTCCTTGGCGAACTTCGGCGGCACGAAGACGACCGACACGTCGGCGCCGGTCTCCTCCATGGCCTCCTTTACGGAGCCGAAGACGGTGAGCTGCTTGCCCTCGATCTCGACGGTTTGCCCGGCCTTGCGGGCGTTGACGCCGCCGACGATGTTGGTGCCGGAGCGCAGCATCCGCGCGGTGTGCTTGGTCCCCTCAGAGCCGGTGATGCCCTGAACGATGACCTTGCTGTTCTCATTGAGGAAGATAGCCACGCCTCATGCCCCCGCAGCCAGCTCGGCGGCCTTGTCGGCCGCACCGTCCATGGTGTCCACCACGGTGACGACCGGGTGGTTGGCTTCGGCCAGGATGCGGCGCCCCTCTTCGACGTTGTTGCCGTCGAGACGGACGACCAGCGGCTTGGTGGCCTCGTCGCCCAGGATCTGCAGCGCCTGCACGATGCCGTTGGCGACAGCGTCGCAGGCGGTGATGCCGCCGAAGACGTTGACGAACACCGACTTCACCGCCGGGTCGCCGAGGATGACGTCCAGACCGGCCGCCATGACCTCAGCGGACGCACCGCCGCCGATGTCCAGGAAGTTCGCCGGCTTGACGCCGTTGTGGTTCTCCCCGGCGTAGGCGACGACGTCCAGCGTGGACATGACCAGGCCGGCACCGTTGCCGATGATGCCGACCTCGCCGTCCAGCTTGACGTAGTTGAGGCCCTTGGCCTTGGCCTTGGCCTCGAGCGGGTTCTCGGCGTCCTTGTCGACCAGCTCGGCCTGCTTCTCCTGGCGGAACGCAGCGTTCTCGTCCAGGGTCACCTTGCCGTCGAGCGCGATGATCTTGCCCTGCGGGTCCTTGACCAGCGGGTTGACCTCGACGAGGGTGGCGTCCTCGGCGACGAAGGTGTCCCACAGCTGAACGATGACGTCCGCGACCTGGTCAGCGACCTCGGCCGGGAACTTGGCGGCGGCGACGATCTCCTCCGCCTTCGCCTTGTCCACGCCCTGGATCGGGTCGATCGCGATCTTCGCCAGCGCCTCCGGCTTGGTGGCGGCGACCTCTTCGATCTCCATGCCGCCCTCGACGGAAGCCATCGCGAGGAAGTTGCGGTTGGCGCGGTCGAGGAGGAACGAGAAGTAGTACTCGTCGGCGATGTCGGAGGCGGTGGTGACCAGCACCTTGCGGGTGACATGGCCCTTGATGTCCAGCCCGAGGATGCCCTCGGCCTTGGTCTCGGCCTCGTCCGGCGTCTCGGCCAGCTTCACGCCACCGGCCTTACCGCGACCCCCGGTCTTCACCTGAGCCTTGATTACGACGGGCCCGCCCAGTTCTGCAGCGGCTGCCTTGGCCCCTTGGGGTTCAGTCACCACGGCGCCGGGCAGCGTCGGCACTCCGTGGGAGGCGAAGAGCTCCTTCGCCTGGTACTCGTACAGGTCCACTCGACTCTCCTGCGACGTCGGTGTCGGACTGGGTGACGATATCGACCTGCGACGAAGCATGGGGCGCCGAGTCCGGTGAACTGCCTCACCCGAGGCGCGCCATCACGCCTGGTCGCACCGTCTCAAGCGGGGATTCGCCTGTTCGACGGGTCGGATGTGGCCGTTCGTGGTGACGAACGGAACAGCTCGACCGAGACCGGTACGGCTCAGATTCTCGATCAGGCATTCGAGTTGGACAAGGCGTCGTCAGGCCGCCTTGGTTCGGCTGGCCGCCACGGCGGAGGCGAGCAGCACCAGTACCGCGGCGATTCCGAACCACAGGCCGGTGCCCGGCGCCGAGTCCGGCAGGCGTTCCGCGGTCAGCGGGTACTCGAGCACTCGAACACCGACGACCACCGCGGCTCCGCAGAGCAGCGCGGCAGCTCGTGACGGACGGCACATCGGCGCGAGGACCGTTGCTGCCACGACTGCGGCGAGAGCGATCAGCAGTCCCCACGAGGCCGTGCCGAACTCGGCGAACACGCCGGGCGCTGTGTAGTCGGGCGCGGTCACCACGGGCAGGCTGAACGCGGCAGCGCCCAGCACCAGCGAGATCAGGGCCGGGATCAGCACCGGGCGGCGCATCGCGATCTCGGTCAGGTCCACTTCGTCGCGTTCCACCGCGCCCGCAACGGCGGCGATGATCGCGGCTGCGGCGGCGAACAGCACCGCCACTCCCGCTGCCCACGCGCCGATCCGGGCCTCCGCAGCGGCGGCCTGCACTGCGGTGAACACAGCATCCAGCACACTCGTCGCTGCCAGCGGAACCAGAACCCAGACCACGGGCAACAACGGGCGCACCCGAAGCGCGAGGCGCGGCAGCAGCAGGCCGATGCCGACCAGGATCAGCACGATTCCGGCAGGCCACAGCATCCGCGCCGGGTACGACGAGGGGTCGCGCAGGCCGTAGGGCATCTCCACCTGCGGCGCGATCGCGGCCAGCACGGTCAGCGCACCAGCGATCAGCGCCAGCGCCGCTGACGAGGCGAGCAGCCTGTTCAGCGCGGGCAGGTGCAGGTCTTCGTCCACTTCCCCGGTTCGGGTGCGCCCGGCGGGCAAAGCCAGCGCCACCAGCGCGAACACGGCGATCAACCCGAACACGGGACCCCACGAGAAGCTGATTTCCACCAGCGTCCCGGCGGCGATCAACGGCGGGACGACCACGCCTGCCAGGGCTGCGGCCAGGCCGAGCAGCCCGCCACGCGCGAAGTCCTGGTCGACGGATCCGGCCAGGTAACCGGCCGCGCTGGGCACGCCGATGGCTAGCAGCACGCTGCCGACCAGCACGATCAGCGGTGCGTCGAGCGCGGGCTTCGGCAGCAGATAGGGGTCGTCGGAGGCGAACGGCGCCATCAGGACGCCGACCGCCGCGAGCACGCTGACGCACAGGACCAGCGCGAGCAGGCCTTGGCGGTGAGCCCCGGACCGTTCGTCGCTGGGCCCGACGCCGCGCACGGCCAGAACCCCGGCCACGATCGCCGCGAAGTGCCCGGCCAGCAACAACCAGACACCGATCGACGGGGAGAAGACCTCGAGGGTGTCCAACTTGAGCAGCTCAGGACGGGCAGCCAGTCCCGGGTCGGCGACGAACTGTGCGTCGAGGACCAGCCGTCCAGGCGCCAGAACAGCTGGCCCGACCAACACCGCCGCCGCGATGGCCGGCCGCCCGAAGCGGATGGAGGCAGCGGCGAGACCGGCGGGGAGCAGTGCGAGGACCAGCAGCAGCGGCCACGCCAGGAAGGCGGCGGATGCTCTGGGTACGACGAGGCCGATCAGGGGGCCTAGGCCGACGAGCACTGCGCCGACGACGGACACCGCTATCGCGGCGCGCAGTTGCGGGGTCACGAGCTGCGGATTCGCGGCCGAAGCCGCAGAACCACCGGACGGAAGGTCAGGCTGCGCAGTCACCGCGCCGACGCTAGCAACCCCGGGGCCGCACACCGGCACCGACTCGTCTCCTCCGGGACATCCCCGAGGCGACCGCCCGAACGGAGCATTGCCAGTCCTCATCAAGCCGCTCTTGAGGCGTGACTTATGTCACGAATCATCACGGCCGGGTGACTGAATCGAGCCACCTAGGAACAAGTCGTGCCCCGATCGTGCAGCCGGCCGCTGATCACGAACCTGCTGGCAGCTCCGCTGCGCGACGGTCGCTACCAGTATCCGGAAAGGCCCGGCAGCCACGTCCGGCCCAGTCGAATCGAACACGGACGGTGCCCGACACGTCACGGAGCGGGATTTGCCCCTAGGGGATCAGCTTGGTTACTGTCCCCCGGTCCGTTGTCACGGTCTGATCACGAAGGACAACCTTTGGCCGGTTCCCCGACCGGCACCCGGAAACCCCGACCCGGGATGCGTGATCGGACTCCCCGAGACGGAAGGGCAGGCATTGGCTCAGCACCGCTCCCCCGGCGGCGAAACGCAGGTCACGGATCACCCGGAGGCGTCCCCCGACGACCCCTCCAGTAATCCGGGCCGCAACCGGGGCCCATCAACCGCATCCGTCTGGCGTGGCCGCGTGGTCGTCGCCGCCGTTGCCGCCGGCGCTTTCGCAGCTGCCGGGCAATCTCTCGCCGCAGGCGAAGGGCACGCCTCCCCAGACGGGCACGACGACTTCAACTCCTCGGACGCCTCGGCCTCCTTCAACACGGCGATGGCGGAGGACTCCCCGCACACCGGTGTTGGCGGCAACGCCCCCGCTCCGGCCGTGCTCCCGATCGCCAACGTCACTGACACCAGCGACGAGGTCGAGAAGCTCAACAAGAGCGAGCGGATCACCCAGGAACGCGAGGCGGCCCGCATCGCCGCTGAAGAAGCGGCCCGGGCCCCCAAGTTCGCCATCCCCGCCAGCGGCACCTTCACCTCCGGTTTCGGCGGCCGCTGGGGCACCACGCACTACGGCATCGACATCGCCAACTCCAAGGGCACGCCGATCTACTCCGTCGCGGACGGAACCATCATCGACGCGGGCCCGGCGAGCGGCTTCGGCCTCTGGGTGCGGGTGCAGCACGAGGACGGGACGATCACTGTCTACGGCCACGTCAACACCATCACGGTGAACGAGGGCGAGAAGGTCGAGGCGGGCGACCAGATCGCCACCATGGGCAACCGCGGTTTCTCCACCGGCCCGCACCTGCACTTCGAGGTGTGGAACCCCAGCGGCAAGAAGATCAACCCGCTGCCCTGGATGCAGGCCCGGGGCATCTCCCCAGCGTGACCAGGTGGCACCGGCACCCGGTCACGACGACCGGCGCTGCTGGTGCCACTTCTGCATGAGGGTCGGGACTTCTTCGCGGAGGAATTCAAAGAATTCGCGGGTTTCGGCCAGCCGTCGGCCGGCTTCCGAGTTCGGCCCGAGCGACGAGACCGCGGATCGGCTTCTGGACCGCATCGACTTCGACTTCTCAAGCCTCAGACCCGGCTCCGGCAACCGGATGACGATCATCCTGCGCGCCAAGGAGCTCGACGACTGGGCCACCGACTACCTCGCCGGATATCCCGACGCCGTGGTGCTGCACCTGGTCTGAGGCCTGGACAGCCGGGCCTTCCGGCTCGCGCTGCCCGAGGACGTGCTCTGGTACGACGAACCGCCGCAGCATGGCGATCCCGTCGGTCTTGGTCAGGTACACGGTGAGCCCCTCGGCGATGATCAGCGTCGACGGGATCCCCGGCGACCAGCTGGTGCTGGTGGTGGCCGAAGGTCTCGTGATGTACCTGTCCGAACAGGACGGTCTGGAACTGCTGCGCCGGATCACCCAGCACTTCCCGAGCGGTGAGCTGATCTTCGATGCCTTCAGCGCCTTCGGCGTCCGGTTGTCCAACCGGTTCAACCCCGCCGTGGTGCACACCGGCGCCAGGCCGCACTGGGGGATCGACGACCCGCGGGCGCTGGAGACCAGCGTTCCCGGCCTGCGGCTGGTGACCGAGTGGTCGTTCACCTATGCCCCGGAGCTCGACCGCTATCCCATGCCGATGTGAGCTGCCATCCACGCATCCGGGCAGATCACCGCCATCCGCCGCATGGGCCAGATGCTGCGCTACCGCTTCTGCCCCGGCGCGCCGGGCACTCCCCGGTGCCCTCGACGTGTGGTCGCCTGGGGTTCGGGGGTTCCGGTGGGGCCGTGGGCGATTTCGCGCCTGGCCCCACCTCCGTCGCTTGGCCAGCGGTCTTGTGCTGGTCGTGGCACGGTTTGGCCGAGGAGGTCGGGGCGATGATCAACGGTGCGCACCTGTTGTTGTTCAGCCGGGACGCCGAGCGAGACCGGATGTTCTTCCGGGACGTGCTCGGGTTCGAGTCCGTCGACGCCGGAGGTGGGTGGCTGATCCTCGGGCTGCCGCCCGCCGAACTGGCCACCCACCCCACCGACGCGGCCCCCACCTGCGAGCTCTACCTGATGTGCGACGACCTCTCCGCGACCATCGGCGAGCTGCAGGACCAGGGAGTCGAGATCACCCGCACGGTCAGCAACGAGGGCTGGGGACTGCTCACCGCGTTCCGGCTGCCCAGCGGCGCGGAGATCGGACTCTACGAGCCCAAGCACCCGCGCCCGGGCACATAGGCGAGACCGTGCGCGCCCGGTTCGCCGCGGCGGTCGACGGGCAGCACGGCCAGGACCTCGCGGGTATCCAGGTCGATCACGGTCACCGTGGACGACATCACCGCGGAGACGTAGGCGCGGGCGCCGTCGGGCGAGGACGTGATGGTGAGCGGGAGTTCGCCCACCTCGACCGCGCCCAGCGGTTCGAAGGTGTCCGGCGCGAAGATCAACAACCTACCCGGTTCCTGCTCGCCCGGGCCTGATCCGCCACCGGGCATCCGCAGCTCACCGGCGAGCAGCAGACCGGTGCTGGTCATGTGCACCGGCATCACCTGGTTCTCGGTCGGGACGGTGCGAACCACCTCGCCGGTCTCCGCGTCGATCACCACGACACCGGTCGGCGCGCTGCTGCGCCCGCCGAACGCTGCGTACGGGGTTGCGACGCAGACCAGGGTCCCATCCGGGGAGACCGCGATCCCCTCGCTTCCCGGCACGGGCACGCGGTGCAGCAGCCGGCCGGCCTCCAGGTCCACCGCGGAGACGAACGGGGCTTCCTTGTTGCTGGTGTATCCGCGGCAGCCGTCCGGGGTGATGGCGAACCAGTGCGGACCGGGTGCCGCGGTGTCGATGCGCCCGATCTGCGTGCGGTTGCGCGTGTCGAGCACGACCACGCCGCCCGGCCCGGCAGGGCCTTCCTCGACGCTGACGTAGAGCCTCCGGTTGGCGCCGTCCAGCGCCAGGCCGTGCGGCCCGTGCTCCGGCGACATGTCGATGACGTCGACGATCGTGCGCTTATCCGGGTCCATGACGACGAGCTCGGACGCCCGGCCACTGTTCGCGTGGTAGTAGCCCGAGCGGTAGGCGATCGTGCAGTACAGCACCCGGTGCTCCGGGTCGAAGCACAACTCGTGCGGTTCTGCGGGCAGCTCGACCGCACCGAGGTGCCGGTGGGTCGTGGCGTCGAAGAAGGTGACCGCCGGGCCGCTTTGCGCGACCACTGCCAGCACATCTCCTGGACTCATGCGGATCTTTCCAATCTCGTTCTGCGTGGCGGTGCGGGTGGCGTGCTCGCTGGCCTGCCGCGGCTGAGCCGTCCTCGCCAGACGAACGCCGGTGCACGCTGCGCGGTTGGGTCGTGCGCGTGCGACACCTTCCGAGGCACAGGCCCATCGGGTGTCGCGGCTGAGATTCGCGCCAGGACGGCGTCGACTCTGCGGCCTGCTGCGCGGAACCCGCTGCTTCGCGGGCTCGTGTTCCACCTTCAGCGCCGACCGCCACCGCCGCCATCGCAGAACCGGCACGGAATCCTTGTCGTACGCGCAATAATGCTGGTGACCCAAGGCGCTCGGGTCGGGTGTGAGCGGTGTCGCACAACGGAGTTCGCGGAATGTCCACGATGGATCTGAACTTGCTGGTGTCGCTGGACGCCCTGCTCCGGGAGCAGAGCGTGACGCGCGCGGCGGAGCAACTGCAGACCTCTCCTGCGGCGCTGAGCCGCACTCTCGGCAGGATCCGCCGCATCCTGCGCGATCCGCTCCTGGTGCGCGCCGGTCAGCGCATGGTGCTGACGCCGCGCGCCGTTGAGCTCCGCGACGAGGTGCACGCGGTCGTCGAGCGATCCCGCGCGTTGCTCACCCCCGGCGACCAGTTCGATCCGGCCACCCTGACTCGCACGTTCACCCTCCAGACCAGCGATCTGCTGTCCGGCGCGCTGGTCCCCGCGCTGCTGGGCCAGTCCGCCGCTGCTCCGGGAATGGTGCTGCGGTTCGCTTCCGAGGCTGTCGAAGGCACCTCGGCACTGCGCGACGGATCGGTGGACGTCGAGGTCGGTGTGCTCGACCACTTGGATCCCGAGACCCGCACCGCGCCGCTGACGACCACGCGGCTGGTCGGCGCAGTCCGGCCGGAGCACCCGCTGGTCCAGGAGCAGATCAGCCCGCAGAAGTTCGCCGCTGCCACGCACATCAGCGTGTCGCGGCGCGGCAAGGCCTGCGGTCCCGTCGACGACCGGCTCGCCGAACTCGGGTTAGCGCGCCGGGTCGCAGTCGTGCTCCCAAGCCACACCGCCGCGCTCCTGCTCGCCCGCGACACCGATCTCGTCTGCCTGGTAACGGAATCCGCCGCGCGGCACGCGGGCTTGCGCACCTTCGAGGTGCCGCTCGACCTGCCGCCGGTGAGCATCGGCATGGCCTGGCACCCGCGCAACGACGTCGACGCCGCCCACCGCTGGCTGTTGGACCTGATCCGCAAAGCCGCAGCCGACCTCGGATAGATCCGGCCGAACCACCGCTGGGATACGGCGTCGAACGCCTGCCTGCTGAGCGCTACCGGGATCCGGTAGCGCGCTCGTGCCCCTGTCAGTCCATTTCGGACATCGTGGCGCGGTGCTCGTCCGGTGGCCGCGGCTCCAGGTGAGTCCGCGGCCACCGGCCGGTCAGATCTTGGTCAGCGGGACGCTGCCGATCAGCATCAGGCGCACCGTTCCGGCAGTGCCGAAATCGATCGTCGCGGTCGCGCGCGGCCCCTCGCCCTCGGTGGACAGGACCGTGCCCAGGCCGTACTTGTCGTGGGTGACCCGGTCACCGGCCGCCAGCTTGATGGAGACGGTGTCCTTCCAGCCCTTCATGCCGGTGCTGCGCATACCGCGGGCGGCCAGCCCGGCCTGTGCCGAGTCCGATCCGGTGCGGTCGAACCCGCCGCCGCGGCTGCCCCAGGTGCTGCGCACCTGCGGGGCGGCGCGCTCCGGTTCGATCCGGCGCCAGCGCATCAGCTCTTCCGGGATCTCGGTGAGGAACCGGGACGCCGGGTTCGTCATAGGCTGGCCCCACGCCGAGCGCATCAGCGCGCGGGACAGGTACAGCCGCTGGCGGGCTCGGGTGATGCCCACGTAGGCCAGGCGCCGCTCCTCGGCCAGCTCGGCCGGTTCGCCCAGAGCCCGCATGTGCGGGAACACGCCGTCTTCCCAGCCGGAGCTGAACACCACCGGGAACTCCAGGCCCTTCGCGGTGTGCAGGGTCATCAGGGTGACCACCCCGTCGCCCGACTCGGGCAGCGAGTCCGCGTCCGCCACCAGCGAGACCCGCTCCAGGAACGCCGACAGCGAATCGTCCGCGGGCAGGCCCAGCGCGGCTTCCTCGTCGTCCTCGGCGGCCGGGACCGCAGCGCTGACCACGGCCTCCGCCGACGGGTCGACCTCGCCCTCGGTCTCCGCCTCGGTCGTGGGGGCGCTCGCGCGGGCTTCGGTGAACTCGCGCGCCACGGTGATGAGCTCGGTCAGGTTCTCGACCCGCGTGGCGTCCTGCGGGTCGTCGCTGGCCTCCAGCTCGGCGCGGTAGCCGGTGCGCTCCAGCACCTGCTCCAGGGTTTCCGCGACGTCGGATTCCGCCGCCACCTGGTGCAGCTCGTCGAGCAGCGCCACGAAACCCGAAATCGCGTTGCGCGCCCGGGTGTTCAGCAGCGCGACCCGACCGGCCGCCGCATCGCGCAGGGCCTGGCCGAACGGGATCCGCTCCTGCTCGGCGTGCACCGCGACCACGGCCTCCGCCCGGTCGCCGATGCCGCGCTTGGGCACGTTGAGGATGCGGCGCAGGCTCACCGTGTCGTCCGGGTTGTCCAGCACCCGCAGGTAGGCCAGCGCGTCCCGGACCTCGCGGCGCTCGTAGAAGCGCACCCCGCCGACGACCCGGTAGGGCAGGCCGAGCCGG
The DNA here is from genome assembly GCF_053593195.1 of Saccharopolyspora sp. NPDC002376. Classification (NCBI taxonomy): domain Bacteria; kingdom Bacillati; phylum Actinomycetota; class Actinomycetes; order Pseudonocardiales; family Pseudonocardiaceae; genus Saccharopolyspora; species Saccharopolyspora sp. NPDC002376. Next base: position 98,096 of record NZ_JBSFBZ010000005.1, on the reverse strand, counting down.
ATGAACACCTCCTCGAACACGCGCGACTGGTTGTTCGTCCGGTAGAACACCGCGATGTCGTTGAACGTCGCGTCGCCCGCGTCGACCAGCCGGTCGATCTCCCCGGCGACGAACGCCGCCTCGTCGTGCTCGTTGTCCGCGACGTAGCCAACGATCGGTTCGCCGTCTCCCGCGTTGCTCCACAGCCGCTTGTCGCGGCGGTTCGGGTTGCGCCGGATCACCGCGTTGGCCGCGGACAGGATCGTCTGCGTGGAGCGGTAGTTCTGCTCCAGCAGGATTGACCGGGCCGCCGGGTAGTCGCGCTCGAACTCCTCGATGTTGCGGATCGTGGCGCCGCGGAAGGCGTAGATCGACTGGTCGGCGTCACCCACCACGCACAGCTCGGCCGGCTCGACGCCGCTCTCCGACACCTCGGTGCCCACCAGCTCGCGGACCAGCACGTACTGCGCGTGGTTGGTGTCCTGGTACTCGTCCACCAGCACGTGCCGGAACCGACGCCGGTAGTGCTCGGCGACCGCCGGGTGGTTCTGCAGCAGCTCCACCGTGCGCATGATCAGGTCGTCGAAGTCCATCGAGTTGGACTCGACGAGCCGGCGTTGGTAGGCGGCGTAGACCTGGGCGACCTTGCGCTCCATGTCGTTGCCCGCCTGCTCCGTGGCGGCCTCCGGGCTCAGCAGCTCGTTCTTCAGGTTCGAGATGTGCACCGCGAGCGAGCGCGCCGGGTAGCGCTTGGAGTCGAGGTCCTGCTCCCGGGCGATCATGGTGATCAGCCGGCGGGAGTCGTCGGCGTCGTAGATCGAGAAGTTCGACGACAGCCCCAGGACCTTGGCCTCCCGGCGCAGCACCCGGACGCACATCGAGTGGAACGTCGACACCCACATCACGTTGGCCCGGCGCCCGACCAGCTCGGCGACGCGCTCCTTCATCTCGGCCGCGGCCTTGTTGGTGAAGGTGATCGCCATGATCTGGCCCGGGTGCGCCCCACCCGCAAGCAGGTAGGCGATGCGGTTGGTCAGCACCCTCGTCTTGCCCGACCCGGCGCCGGCCACGATCAGCAGCGGCGAACCGGTGTGCACCACCGCGTCGCGCTGCTGCGGGTTCAGACCTGCGAGCAGGGCCTCCGGATCCGTACCGCGCGGCTCGGCGCGATCGGGTTCGGCGGACGCGAACGGGTCGTTGTTCCACTGGAGGTCGAGTGGGGTGCTCATCGTCCATCCACGTTACCGGCCGCCCCGGACAAAACCCGAATCCCGTGGTGCAGCATTCTCCCGCGGTACGCAGCCCGCCCGGCGCAGCGCAGGAGCGACCGTTCGCACCGCGGTGCGGGCCGCGATGCCCCCGAACGGCCGAGCCCACCCGGAGCCCGCGATCGGGACCCAACTTGCGCACAACGGACAACAAGATCAACAATGACTACTCGACCACCCACCCCGCCGCAGAACGCGCTGTCGCGTACGCCTGCCCCGAAATCCGGTCAGCCCGGAACCGGACCGCAGGCCGGCCCCGTGAGACCCCGAGCTCAGACGCCGGACTCCGGGCCAACTCCGGGATCTTCCCCGATCCGCAGCGCGACACCGAACGGGACGGTGGTTCCACCCCCGCCCGAACCCGCTGTGGAATGAGCCCTGCATGGACCTGATCAACCAGATCGACGTCGCGATCCGGGAGTTCATCGCCTGGGCCGCGACGCTGAACCCGTGGCTGTGCGTGCTGGCCGCACTCGTTCTGCTCGTGCTGGAAACCTCCCTCTTCATCGGCGTGCTGATCCCCGGCGAAGCGACCCTGCTACTGACCGTCGCCGTCCTCGGCGCCGGTTGGGCGCCAGCCCTGTTCACCGCCGCAGTGCTGGGCAACCTGATCGGCTCGAGCGGCGGCTACTGGCTGGGCCGCCTGCTCGGCCCCGGCCTCCGCAACACCTGGGTGGGGCGGAAGATCGGCGCCGAGCGGTGGCGGACCGCCGAACGGGTCGTGCAGGACAGCGGCGGACGGGCGCTGATCACGATGCGCTTCGTCGCGGTGGTGCACGCGGTCATCCCGGCGGTGGTGGGCACCTTGCGGATGCCGTACCGCCGGTTCCTCGGACTCGTCGCGATCGCGGCGATGCTCTGGGCAAGCGCGCAGACCGCCGTGGCGGTGGCCGTCGGCGAAGCAGCTCGCGCGGTCGGATACGGGTGGACGATGATCGCGCTGACCACCGTGGCGGCCGTCGCCGCGGGCCTGTTCGTGATCCGCAGCGTTCGTCGTCACGCTTCGCGGCGGGTGCCGGAACCGGCGGAAAGCTGCGCTGGGCGGAACGCGTTCTGATCTCCATGGGATCCAAGATCCCGGCCGGTCAGCGCGGTTTCCACCCGAATAACTCGAACTGGTGATCGAAAAGCCGATGCGTTCACCTAGTGGGATGAGTGGCCCACCACATGGCTGTGCACAGGCGAGTTGTGGCACACTGAAATCGTGCGAGCGCAGACTTACGAGTTTTACTACGGGCCCGGGACTCCGGCGCCCGTAGTTGCGTGAGCTCGAAAACCACTACGAACGCCCTGGAGTCCCTCGGACCCGGGGCGTTTCGCGTTCCTGGGCCGGGGATGGGGCCGGAGCCGGAGGACAACGCCCGATGAACGCCACAGTGGACGGTGACCAGCCGCAGGCCGAGCAGGCCGCGGCGGCGATCGACAACTTCCGCGACGAGATCGACCACTTGGACGCCGAGATCCTGCGCCTGATCAAGCGCCGCGCCGAGGTCTCCCGCCAGGTCGGCCAGGCCCGGATGGCCGCTGGCGGCCCGCGCATCGTCTACAACCGCGAGATGGACGTGCTCGCCCGCTACCGCGAACTCGGCCCGGAAGGCCGCGAGCTCGCGATGATCCTGCTCCGCCTGGGCCGAGGACGCCTGGGCCACTGATCGCGCAGCACCTGACGGCTGTTCTGCAGCGAACGGACCGCTCGCCCCGCACAACGGGACAAACGGTCCGTTCGCTCCAGAGCCGCACTCTCCGAGCGCACCGCGGGTGATCCCCCGGCAGAGCGCGTCGCAGCGAAGACCCCGGTGGGCGGCCGGACTGGTCGCCCACCGGATCAGCTCAGACGCCGTGGTCGGCGGCCAGGTCCCGCTTGTGGGTCTCCGGGGACCGCACCACCGCCACGATCGTGACCACCGAGCACAGCGCCACGTAGATCGAGATCGGCACCGCCGAGTTGAAGGCTGCCAGCAGCGCGGTCGCGATGATCGGGGCCAGCGAACCGGCCACGATCGACGCCAGCTGGTAGCCGATCGACGCTCCCGAGTACCGCACGCGGGTGCCGAAGAGCTCCGCGAAGAACGCGGCCTGCGGGCCGTACATCGCGCCGTGGAACACCAGACCGATGGTGGTGGCGACGGTGATCGCGACGAACGACTTCGTGTCGAGCATGGTGAAGAAGAAGAACGCCCAGACCCCGGTGCCGATCGCGCCCACCAGGTACACCGGCCGCCGGCCCACCCGGTCCGAGAGCGCACCCCACAGCGGAATGCTGATGAAGTGCACGACCGCGGCGATCAGCGACGCGTTCAACGCCAACGAGCGCGGCAGCTCCAGGAACGTCGCGACGTAGGTGAGCACGAACGAAGTCAGCACGTAGTAGACGACGTTCTCGGCGAACCGCGCGCCCATCGCCGTGATGACCTCGCTCCGGTAGCGGTGGAGCACCTCCAGGATCGGCGGCTTCTGCGCTTCGCCCTGTTCGGCCGCCTTGCTCGCCGCTTCCAGGAACAACGGCGACTCCGCGACCGCCAGCCGCACCCACAGGCCGATCAGCACCAGCACACCGGACAGCAGGAACGCGACCCGCCAGCCCCAGGCCAGGAACGCCTCATCGCTCTGCACCGCGGCCAGCACCGCCAGCACCGCAGTGCCCAGCAGGTTGCCCAGCGGCACGCCCGCCTGCGGCCACGACGCCCAGAAGCCGCGCTTCTCGGCGGAACCGTGCTCGGAGACGATCAGCACTGCTCCGCCCCACTCGCCGCCGATCGCGAAGCCCTGCACCAGGCGCAGCGCCGTCAGCAGCAGCGGAGCGGCCACCCCGACCGCTTGATAAGTGGGCAGCAGACCGATCAGGAAGGTCGCGCCGCCCATCATGATCAGGCTCAGGACCAGCAGCTTCTTGCGGCCGAGCCGGTCGCCGTAGTGGCCGAACACCAGTCCGCCGAGCGGCCGCGCGATGAACCCGACCGCGTAGGTGATGAACGCCAGCATGGTGCCCACGAGCGGGTCGTGCGCCGGGAAGAAGAGCTTGTTGAACACCAGGGCGGCGGCCGAGCCGTAAAGGAAGAAGTCGTACCACTCCACGGTGGTGCCGACCAGGCTCGCCACCACCACGCGAGCGGTGGACGATCTCGCCGGGGCTGACTCGGTGGTCATGCGCTGTCCTCTCTGCCGAGCCGGAATCCAGTTACCTCAGTTCGCGGTCCAGCCGCCGTCGATCGGGAACGAGGCCCCGTTGACCGACGCCGTGCCGGAACCGCAGAGCCACATCGCGAGGTCGGCGACCTCGTCGGGTTCGACCAGGCGCTTCACCGGGGTCCGCGCCAGCAGGACGTCCTCCACCACTTGGGCTTCGGGGACGCGGTGCAGCCGGGCCTGCTCGGCGACTTGGCGCTCCACCAGCGGGGTGCGGACGAATCCCGGGCTCAGGCAGTTCGAGGTCACGCCGTAGGCCGCGCCTTCCAGCGCGACCGCTTTGGACAGCCCTTCGATCGCGTGCTTCACGGTCACGTAGGCGCTCTTGTACGGCGAGGCACGCGATCCGTGCACGGAGGAGATGTTGATGATCCGTCCCCAGCCTCGGCTGTACATGCCCGGCAGCGCGGCGCGCACGATCCGGAACGGGGACTCCACCATCACCCGCAGCATGCTGCTGAAGACGTCGGTCGGGAACTCGTGGATCGGCGCCACGTGCTGCATCCCCGCGTTGTTGACCACGATGTCGGCTCGACTGCCGAGGTCCGCGGCAGCATCCAGGTCGTCGAGGTCGACCACCAGCGCCTCAGCGCCGATCTCGGCCGCTAGCGCCTCGACCTTGGCCGCAGCCCGGTCGACGGCGACGACCTCTGCCCCAGCGTCCGCCAACCGTCGTGCCACCGCCGCGCCGATGCCGCTGGCCGCGCCGGTGACCAAAGCTCGTTTGCCCGTCAGACCCGTGGCGGGCTCGGTGCCGGTTCGATCCGATCCGGTCGAGCGATCACTCATAGCCTTCAGAACCTAAGCGTGACCCTGATCTCAATCCAGAGGCTGAGCCCAACCAATTCCGGCGTTTCCGATCAGCGGATACCCCAGATCACCACGGCAACTCGCACCACCGCGGAGCCGACCGGACGCCGGAATTGGGCCACGCGGGCGAGCCCTGAGGAGATTCAGGGATATCACCCATACCGGGCACGGCCATGACAAGGCAGACTGTGCTCATGGGTGCTCTAGTTGGTCTAGTTGCTTTCCTGGTGACACTTGCCGCGGTGCTCGCCGCCGCCGGACACGCGGGTTATCTCGCGATGCTGAGCTCGGCCGCGAAGAAGCGGGCCGGCGGTCAGCCCGCCGCCGACTTCGCCAAGAAGCGGTTCCCCATCGCCGGGGTCGGCCTGGGCGTGACGCTGCTGGCGATGTTGATCTCCTCCGGCGACACCCTCGGCGCGGACGTCTTCGCGATGATCCTGGGCGCGGGTGGCGGACTCGGCTCGCTCAAGGCGCTCCAGACCTCGCAGAGCCGATTCCGCAACGGCCAGTACTGATCGACGACGCGCTGCCGGGTCGTTCGGAGTAGGTCCGACCGCTGAACGCCCCACAGCTATCACTCAGCGCACACGTTCGACCCCGCTCTGGAGTTTTCCCAGCTGCGCCGTAGCCTGTGGCCATGACCACCTCGTCGGGCACGTTCCAGCGCGCGCTCGTGGTCACCGCGCATCCCGACGACGTCGACTTCGGTTCCGCGGGCACCGTGGCCTCCTGGGTAGCCGCGGGCGCGGAGGTCGCCTACTGCATCTGTACCTCGGGTGACGCGGGCGGTTTCGACAGCACGCCGCGCGAGGAGATCCCGCGCCTGCGCCAGAACGAACAGCGCGCCGCAGCAGCAGCCGTCGGCGTCACCGACGTGCGTTTCCTCGGCTACCAGGACGGGCAGGTCGTCGCGGACCTCCGCCTGCGCCGGGACATCGCGAAGGTGATCCGCGAAGTCCGCCCGGACCGCGTGATCACGCACTCCCCCGAGATCAACTGGGCGCACCTGCCGGTGTCGCACCCGGATCACCGCGCGGTCGGCGAGGCCGTGCTGGCCGCCGTCTACCCCGATGCGCGCAACGCCTTCGCGTTCCCCGAGCTGCTCGAGGCCGGGCTCGAACCGTGGACCGTCGGCGAGCTGTGGATGTCGGAATCCCCCGAAGAGCGGATCAACCGCGCCGTCGACATCACCGATCAATTCGATGCCAAGCTGGCCGCGCTCGCCGCGCACCGCTCGCAGACCGCGCACATCACCGACCTGCCGGACCGGATCCGGCGGCACCTGACCCGCACGGCCGAGCGGCACGGCATGACCGGTCGCTTGGCCGAGGCCTTCCACGTAGTCGACACATCGTGACTCCCCGCGAGTCGCAGGAAGTCGAGACCTCCGATGCACAGCGGCAGAACCCTCGGCTGGAGCGGCCAGCTCGACTGGCCGCCGCCGACCCCGGAAGCCCCGATGGGCGGTCGGCACCGCAGGACCGACCCGGCGGCCGGTTGGACGCCGGCACCCCGAGCTGCGACCTCGCACGCGCTCGATCCGCTGGTGGACACTGCGCCGGTCGGCGGCTTGCACAAGTTCGACCTGGGCATGGTGCCCGCCTCGGTCACCCCGCCGCGCAGCTGGCGGCAGGCGGCGTGGTTCGCGATCGCCTCGTCGGCCGCAGCGCTGGCCGGGTTGGCGATGGTCACCTCGATGCTGGCCGGGAACACGACGACGATCGACGCTCTCGACCTGCCGAGCATGCCCCGCGGCCGGGACTACCCGCCGCTGATGCCCGACGGCGACCGCGACCGCTTCTTCCTCGCCGGTGATCCGACCAGGCCGGAGGCGGTGCGCCTGACCGGCTCGGTGCTCCCAACGCTTCCCACCAGCGCGGACAGCGCTCCGCCCGCTCTCGGCACGACTCCGGTCCCCGGCGTGCCCGGTGAGGGCACCGGGTCGCCCAGCCCGACCCCGCCGACGACGACCACGCGCCCCAGCACCACCGAGATGCCGAAGCTGCTCTCGTTCACCGACACGGAGGGGATGAAGCGGCGCAGCGACGACTACTACGCCGCGATCAGCAGCGGTGACCTACGCGGGGCCTACGCGCTGACCACGGGACAGCTGAAGGACGGGGGCTACGAGGCCTTCGCCGCCAGGTACTCCGGCGCCAAGTCCATCGAGGTCACCAACGTCTACGTCACCCCCACCAGCACGGTGCACACGCTGCGGGTGACCGAGTCGGACGGTTCGGTACAGACCCAGCGGCGCGAACTGCGCTACGAGGCGGGCGACGAACCGATGATCAACTCCGACGAGCGGCTGGCCTGACCGGTCACGGATGGTGCCCGGCGCTGGTCCATTCGGGAAAACGCGCCGCCTCTTCCGGTGAACTCAGCGAAATCCCTTCCGGATCGGGGGCGCGCCGGGGTACGTGTTCACGCCGTGGAGACTCCTTCGCCCGGCCGACGGCGCGATCAGACCTCGGACTCGATCAGCGTCGCCGAGCTGATCCGCCGCAGTCCCTTCATCGCCGACCACGAGCGTCTCGCCGACGAGCTCCTGAAGGACGACGACACCGCGGGCACCCAGCCGCTGACCGGCCGGATCGCTTTCGGCACGCTGGGCGTGCTGCTGTTGCTGGGCGCGGCCAGCTCCACAACCACGATCGTCTCGAAACCCGCCGACGCGCCCCGCCCGACCGCCTCCGCCGCTCCGATCGAGGGCGGGCTCGCGCTCCGGCCGGACCTGGTGCGCGACGCACGCTGGCCGTTCGCCGCGAACGCCGGCTTCGCCGATTCCGAATCCGACGGCGATGCCGCCGAGCAGCCGGAGGCTCCGCAGCTGATGACCGCCAACCCGGCGGCGGGCAGTGCCGAATCCGCGCTGACCGTGGTCCGCGACTTCTACCAGCACCTGCCGCAGGACACGACCGGCGCGCTGTCGATGGTCTCCCCGGACCTGGTCGCCGGGCAGCAGACCTCGCTGTCGCGGGCGTGGCGGGAGGCCGAGTCGGTGCAGGCCAAGCCGTGGAGCGAGCCGGACGGCGCGGTGCGGGCGGACGTGGAGGTGCAGTACCCGGACGGCGACCGGGTGGTGCTGCACCAGCGGTTGACCGTCGAACCGGACCCCGCGCCGAAGATCGACGGGGTCGAACTGCTCGGGGCCAAGCACTCCGCTTCCCACTGAGTCACCTCGCCGCGCCGCTCAGTGCCTGTTGGTGGTTGCCCTGCTCAGGTGGTCGCTTAGCGGAACCTGCGGGGCTCCCTGGACTACGGGTGCCCCTCCTGATACACGGTGGAGGGGCCGTCCTCGCCAGAAAACCGTTCAGAACCCGCCGGTGGTCACCTTGCGAAGGTGGACGCAAGCGGCTGACGTCGCTTCCACAAAGCGCGGACGGCTACGCCGACAGGCGCTCAGACAACAATGCGGCAACGACCGGAAGCCGCCGAAATCCCGCGGCGCAGGACTGGGCGAACCGGGCAACGCGGATATCGCCATCTGGAACAACCCGTTCGAGCCTCGGAACGGATGCCGCACCGGACTCGTCAAGACCAACATCACCTGCGCAAACGGCTGTGACGAGCACCCCATCGGCCGACGCCCGAGACACCGGCGCGTACCGTCGAGAAAGGTTGCGCAGATCTTTTCCAGTTCTGCCCTACGCCGATACAGCGTCGGCTAGGCTCCCGTAGCGCGGTTCGGTCGTCGGCCCATGCGGCCAACCTGATCCGCGCTGAGAACATGTACATGTGGGAGGACCGGAGCCGGTCCGCCAAATCCGCCCGATGTCCGGTGGGGCTCGCGTACTGGGACTGATTGTCCCGGATCTTCGCGAATTCTGCTGGGCATCGATAGCAGTACGGGGAGACGTCGGTGAGCGACGAAGGTCGCCTGGTCGCCGGACGCTACCGAGTGCAGCGACGCATCGGCAGTGGCGCGATGGGCGTGGTGTGGGAGTGTGTGGACGAACGCCTGCACCGCACTGTCGCGGTCAAGCAGTTGCTCCTGCAGCCCGGATTGGATCCGGGTGAGGCCGAGGAAGCGCGGCAGCGGGCTATGCGAGAAGGCCGCATCGCGGCCCGACTCCAGCACCCGAACGCCATCTCGGTCTACGACGTGGCCGAGGACGAGGGTCAGCCGGTCCTGGTCATGGAGTACCTGCCCTCCACCAGCCTCGCGGCGATGATGTCCGATCACGGACCGCTGCCGCCGCGAGAGGTGGCGCGGATCGGCACGCAGATCGCTTCGGCGCTGGGCGCCGCGCACGCGGCCGGGGTGGTGCACCGCGACATCAAGCCGGGCAACATCCTGCTCGGCGACAACGGCGACGTGAAGATCACCGACTTCGGCATCTCGCGGGCGCAGGGCGACGTGCAGGTCACCAAGACCGGGATGCTCGCGGGCACGCCGGCTTACCTGTCGCCGGACGTGGCGATGGGCCAGGAGCCGACGTCCGCCTCGGACGTCTTCTCGCTCGGCGCGACGCTGTACGCCGCGATCGAGGGCCACCCGCCGTTCGGGCTGAACGAGAACACCCTCGCGCTGCTGCACGCGGTGGCCGCGGGCCGGGTGGAGCCGCCGCAGCAGGCCGGGCCGATGACCCACCCGCTGCTGGCGATGATGGCCAACCGGGTCGAGGACCGGCCGGACATGGCGCAGATCCGGGAGATGCTGCAGGCCGTGGCCGACGGCGGATCGGCGAGCTCGATCCCGACCATGGCCGCGCCGATCCCACCGGCGCTGGCGCCGGAGCCCGGTCCCGACCAGCCGACCAGCGTCGTCGGCCAGGGTCAGGACGGGACGGCGGTCGCCTACTACGGCGAGGACGACCCGTACTCGGAGCGGCCGTACGAGGACGCCACCTCGTACATGGGCGCCGACACCCGCGGTGACGCGGCGATCTACGAGAAGCCGCGCAAGAGCAAGCGGCCCGTGGTGATCTCGGGCATCGCACTGGTCGCCGTCGCGGTGATCGCGGTGCTGGTCACGTCCGCGCTGATGAGCAACAACGAGAAGCCGGACTCGGTGGTCAACGTGCAGCCGACCAGCGAGGTCGCACCTCCGCCGCCGCCGCCGCCGGAGACGACCAGCGAGGAAGCGCCGCCCACCACGGAGGCCACGCACACCAGCCAGAAGGAAACGCCGACCACCACGTACCAGCCGACGACCACCACCGAGGAAACGACGACGAGCGAGGAAGCTCCCACGTCGGAGGAAGAGGCCACGTCCGAAACGGACCAGCCCACCTCGGAGGCGTCGAGCACCGGAACGGTGGAGTAACTGAGTCGACGAACACCGGCCGGGGCGCTCACCACGAGGTGAGCGCCCCGGCCGGTGTCGTTCATCGCCCCGGTGTGTACCGGCACGTCCGGTGCCCAGTAACGTTGCACTCCGTTGGGTGAAGCTGACCACGGGGGTCCGGTCAGTCGGATATTGAAGAGGTAGTTCAGGCAGCAGAGCCAGGACCAGGAGAACCGGTGAGCGCCGAAGGTCGTTTGATCGCAGGCCGGTACCGCTTGCAGCAGCAGATCGGCAGCGGCGCCATGGGAGTGGTGTGGCAAGCCGTCGATGAGCGTCTGCACCGCACGGTCGCGGTGAAGCAGCTGTTGCTGCAGCCCGGCTACACCCCCGAGGAAACGGAAGAAGCCCGGCAGCGGGCGATGCGCGAGGGCCGCATCGCCGCCCGGTTGCAACACCAGAACGCGATCGTCGTGTTCGACGTCGCGGAGGACGAGGGCCAGCCGGTGCTGGTCATGGAGTACCTGCCCTCGCAGAGCCTGGCGTCGGTCATCGACGAGCAGGGCGTTCTGCCGCCGTTGCAGGTGGCCCGGATCGGCGCGCAGGTGTCCGGTGCGCTGGCCGCCGCCCACATCGCCGGCATCGTGCACCGCGACCTGAAGCCGGGCAACATCCTGCTCGGCGACAACGACATCGCCAAGATCACCGACTTCGGCATCTCCCGAGCGATCGGCGACGTCGCGGTCACCAAGAGCGGCATCTTGGCGGGCACCCCCGCCTACCTTTCCCCTGAGGTGGCGCTGGGCCGCGATCCGGCCCCGGCCTCGGACGTGTTCTCGCTGGGTTCGACGCTGTACGCGGCGATCGAGGGCGGTCCGCCGTTCGGCACCGACGAGAACGCGATCAGCCTGCTGCACCGGGTCGCGCGCGGACAGTTCGACCCGCCGCGACAGGCCGGGCCGATGACGCCCGTGCTGATGCAGATGCTGCGGCCGGACCCGGTGGACCGGCCGACCATGGCCCAGGCCCGCGACCTGCTGCAGGCGGTGCTCGACGGCCGTCCGGTGCCGAACGCCGCGCCGAGCGCGGGCTGGCAGCGTCCGTCCATGGGCCCGCAGCAGACCCCGCCGGCAGGTACTCGCATGGGTCCGCCGACTGCGGCGCCGCCGACGATGGTCGGTGGCGCCGCGATGGCAGCCGCCGAGCCCTCGCCGCGGCGCAACTACAAGCAGGCTGCGCTGTGGGTCGTGGCGATAGTGGTCGCCGTACTCGTGGGCGTGCTCGCCGCGAACGCGTTCGGTGAGGACTCGCGGCCGCAGGGGGATCCCGCACCGTCCACCCCGCCCGCGCCGACCACGTCCGCTGCGCCCACCACGTCGGCCGCGGTCACGACCACCAGCTCCGCGCCCACCACGACCTCGGCGGCGACGACCACTGCCCAGCAGCCGTCGTCGAAGGAAATCGTCGCGGCGGTGAAGAAGTACTACTCGCTGGTGCCGAAGAAGCTGGACCAGGCGTGGAAGTTGCTCGGTCCGAACCTGCAGGAGCAGGGCAAGGACAAGTACGAGGGCTTCTGGAATACCATCGACAGCGTGAAGATCATCGGTGAGCCGGTGCAGTCCGGTTCCAACGTGATCGTGACGGTGGAGTTCACCAAGGACAGCAAGAAGATCGTCGAACAGCACGTCCTCGGCATGGTCACCACTCAGGACGGCAAGCCGCTGATCAACACGGACAGCCGCAACTGACGCACTCAGAAGGCGCGATTTCGCCGGGGTTTCCCGCGAGATCGCGCTTTTTTGCTGGTCAGTTCGCGGATTCGTGGAGGGTGGCCAGCAGGGACTTGGTGGCCGGGCGGTCGGCCACCGCTTCGCGGACCGCTGCGTAGAGGCGGCGGACCGGTTCCGGGCGGCGGATCGCTCGGACGACCACGCCGGGGTGCACCACGTCGAGTCCCAGGCGCGGGACCAGGGACACGCCCAGCTCAGCGGCGACGAAGCCCTGCGCCGAGTAGCTCCCGTCGGTCTCCAGCGCCACCTTCGGCTTGAATCCCGCGCTCGCGTAGGCCTCTTGGAGCAGCTGGGCACAGATGCTGTCGGTGGTCAACGCGCTGTTCACCCAGGGCTCGGCGGCCAGCTGGGCCAGGTCGATGCACTCCTGCTCGGCCATCGGGTGGCCCTTCGGCAGCACCAACCGGTACGGGTCGTCGGTGATGTGCACGAACCGCACGCCGTTCCGCTCGGGCACGTCGTGCCCGACCACGACGATCGCCACGTCCGACTCACCCGCGGCCAGGTCGTCGACCAGGCCCACTTCCTGCATCTGCAGGTCGAGCTGCACCTCCGGGTGCTCGGCGCGGAACTTCGCGACCGCGGCCGGGATCAGCCCCACCGAGGCGGTGTGGAAGAACCGCACCCGGAGCAGGCCGGTGCGCCCGGCGCGGATGTCGGCCAGCTCGACTTCCGTGCTGCTGAGCAGCTCGGCGATCTGCCCGGCTCGGTCGGCCAGCAGGATCCCGGCCGGGGTCGGTTTGAGCCCGCGACCGACCTTCTCCAGCAGCGGGACGCCGGCTTCCTTCTCCAGCGTCGACAGCTGCTGGCTGATCGCCGACGGGGTGTAACCGAGGTTCGTCGCCGCAGCGCTGACCGACCCGCTGGTGACCACCGCTCGCAGCACTTGCATCCGGCGCACGTCCAACACGCCTCGATGATACAGCAAATCTGAAACGTTCGTTGATTTTAATTCACTTGTCCTTACGCGCGGATTGGCGCAACGTAGAGGTCGAGCGAACGCTTCGGCGAACACCGAACGAATCACCACCTACTGTCCCGGCGAGTCCGACGCCCCGTGCGGGGGTCTTGCACGAACCCGGAGAGACCATGAACAACCCGGCCAACTACTTCCGACTCGGTGCGCTTGCGCTGCTGTGGGGCTCCAGCTTCCTGCTGATCAAGCTGGCCCTGGCGGCCCTCGCGCCCACGCAGATCGCGCTGACGCGCATCGTGCTCGGGGCGCTGGTGCTGCTGGCACTGTGCGCGGTGCGCGGATTGCGACTCGGCCGCGACCGCGCAGTGTGGCGGCACATCGCGGTCGCCGCGCTGCTCGGCAGCGCTCTGCCATGGGTCTTGTTCGGGATCGGCGAGCAGACGGTCGATTCCGGGCTGACCGGGGTGCTCAACGCGACGACTCCACTGTGGACTGTGCTCGTCGGGCTGCTGATCAACCGCGAAGCTCCACCGCCGGCTCGAATCGGCGGGCTGCTGCTGGGCTTCCTCGGGGTGATGCTGATCTTCGCGCCGTGGCAGGGCACCAGCATGCTCAGCTGGGGCGTGCTCGCCTGCCTCGGCGCAGCGGTCAGCTACGGCATCTCCTACGTCTACATCGCGCGGAATCTGACCGGTCAGCACGGATTGCCACCACTGGCGCTGGCCGCGATGCAGCTGACCGCCGCCACCGGCTACGGCGTCATAGCGCTGCCGCTGGACGGGCTGCGCCAGGTGCACTGGGACGTGCTCGCGATGGGCTCGGTCGCGGTGCTGGGCATCTTCGGCACAGGCCTCGCGTTCGCGCTGAACTACCGGATCATCAGCGACGAAGGCGCCACCACCGCCTCGACGGTGACCTACCTGATGCCCATCGTCTCGGTGCTCCTCGGCTGGCTGCTGCTCGACGAGGAGATCGGCCTGCGAGTCCTGCTCGGCATGGCGGTCGTGCTCGTCGGCGTGCTGCTGACCCGCCGCTCCCCCAACGCGAAAACCACTGCTGTTCCCACGAATCAGGAGGAAGAGATGTCGGACGCGCCCCAGGCCACCGCCGTCGAGGAACGCCCCACCACCGAAGCCCTGCCCCCGATCGAAAAGCCAAAGGGCTGGGCCCGATTACAGCTGGCCCTGCTCCGCGGCTCCCAGCTCTACGCCGAACTGGCCACCAACCACCCGATGAAGTGACCGGAGAGAAGCCGGCCCAGCGTTCCGGGCGGAATGCTGGGCCGGGCTTGTCTTCTCCGTCAGGCGCTCACTCGTGGTAGGTCGCCGTGTAAGGCTCGAACACGGCGCCTTCGCCCGTCCTGTTGCCCACGCCGAGAACGGAGCCGTCGTCCTGGACTGCCGCGCCGTAAACGCGGACCATGGGCGGCGCGGGCAGGCCCCGCCACGCGGCGCCATCCCACCCCAGCCGGAAGGGCTCGCCGTTGGGCCCGACCCCGAACAGCTGGACCTGGTCGCCGACCTGGACGAGCTGGGTGATCTTGCCCGACTCGCCGAGCTCGATGACCTGCCAAGCCTTGCCGTCCCAATGTGCCGTGTACGGCACCCCGCGGCTCTCCGGGCCGCTGTGCCCGCCGACCCACACGTCGTCCGGTGCCAGCGCGAGAACGTTGTCGAGCACTTCGAGGACGCTGGGATCCCCGTTGACGTCCGGGGCCGGCACCTCCGTCCACGCCTGGCCGTCCCAGTGCAGGGCGACGGTGCGGCTGCCGTTGGGCCAGGTGCTGTAGCCGACGGCCCACAGGTCGTTCGACGCCACGCCTTCGACATCCGTCAGCTTCCAGGCTTCCCAGTCGTGCTCGGCGAGAGCGGGGACCGGAACGTCGGTCCACGCCTGGCCGTCCCAGTGCTGCGCCATGCCGCGTCCAGCCCCGCCGACCGTCCAGACGTCGTCCGGGGCGAACGCCTTCAGCGCCGTCGGCTCCGGAAGGGAGCCGGGCGGCCCCGCCAGGTCGACCCGCGTCCACTCCTGACCATCCCAGTGCGCCATGCCCCCCGGCTTGGTCTTGGTCGGCACTCCGACCGTCCAGACGTCGTCAGGCGCGAGGACCTCGCCGTCCACCAGCCGTCCGAAGTTCTCGATCGGCACCTGCTGCCAGCCCTGCTCGCCCTTGCGGTAGACCGCGCTGGTGTCGTCCGGGGAACTTTCGCTAATGAAGCCGAAAGCCCAGGACTCACCCTGCGCGCTGCCCGCAGCCGTCAACATGCCGGACTTGGGCGACGTGGGAACTGGCTCCTCAGTCCAGCTCCCGATCGCTGACGCCTGCCCGACCGATCCCGCGAGCAGTCCGGCTGTGGCGAGAAGAGTGGCTGCTGTTCGTCTCATCTGTTGTATCTCCCCGTTTGCTCAACCGGTACAACAGAAGGACGCCCTCGGTGATCTCGAGGTTGGCCTTCGAATCGAAATCAACGTCGAAAGGGCAGGAGATCGAAGACTTCTGGGCAACGCGAGTGCTCGCCCGACTTCAATTGCGGCTTCGACAGGTTCGGCTCAAACCAGGCGGCGGTCGGAGGCCCAGCGGGACAGCTCGTACCGGTTGGACAGCTGGGTCTTCCGCAGGACGCTGGAGACGTGGGTTTCCACCGTCTTCACGGAGATGAACAGCTCCGAGGCGATCTCCTTGTAGGCGTAGCCGCGGGCCAGCAGGCGCAGCACCTCGCGTTCGCGGGGCGTGAGCAGGTCCAGCTCGGGGTCGCCGACCGGCGCCGAGTTCGGGCCCTCGGAGAAGGCGTCCAGCACGAAACCCGCCAGGCGAGGCGAGAACACCGCGTCGCCGGCGCGCACCCGCACGACCGCGTCGGCGAGCTCCCGTCCGGAGATGGTCTTGGTGACGTAGCCGCGGGCACCACCGCGGATCACCGCTATCACGTCCTCGGCGGCGTCGGAGACCGACAGCGCCAGGAACACCACGTCGGGCTGCTGGGGGCGCACCTGCCGCAGAACTTCGGCGCCACCGCCGTCGGGCATGTGCACGTCCAGCAGGACGACTTCGGGCTTGTAGTGCGCGATCCCGGCGACAGCCTCGGCCACCGAACCGGCCTCGCCCACCACCTCGACCTGCTCGGCGGCGGCCAGTTCCGCGCGCACCCCGGTGCGGAACAGCGCGTGGTCGTCGACCAGGAACACCCGGACCTGGTTCGGGGTGGTGTCTTCACCGGTCACGATCAGCCTCCATCGCCGTTCTCGCCCGAAGCGTACGCGAATTCACGCCGCCCTCGGCATTCCCATCTGCACCTCGGTGCCCTCGCCGAGCGAGGTGCGCACCTTGACCTTGCCGCCGTGCCGCAGCATGCGGCCGCGGATCGAATTTGCCAGGCCGTGCCGGTCGTCGGGCACGCTGTCCTGGTCGAACCCCTTGCCGCGGTCGCGGACGAACACCGAGACCTGCTCGGCCTCCACCTCCGCGTACACGCTCACCTCCGGGACCCCGGCGTGCTTGGCCGCGTTGACGATCGCCTCCCGGGCCGCCGCGAGCTGCGCGGACAGCCGCTCGTCGACGTCGCAGTCGCCGACGACCACCTGCTGGACCTTGATCGCGAAGGTGTCCTCGACTTCGCCGCAGATCCGGGTCAGCTCGGCGGAGAACGTGGCAGCGGGTGCCTCCTCGACCGCCTGCCGCTGCGAGCCATAACCATCCGGGCCGTACAGCCAGTTCCGCAGCTCGCGCTCCTGCCCGCGGGCCAACCGCCGCACCTCGCGCTCGGAGTCCGCTTGCTTCTGGATCAGCGCCAACGTCTGCAGCACCGAGTCGTGCAGGTGCGCGGCGATCTCGGCGCGTTCCTGGGAGCGGATCCGGCTGGCCCGCTCGATGTTGAGGTCCCGCACCAGGCGCACCCACCACGGCACGGTCAGCACGGCGACGCCGACCAGCGTCGCGCCCACCGCGAGCAGGGCGAAGCGCACCTCGTCCATCGACGCCGAACCCGCGAGCAGCACCGCGATGCCCACCACGACCAGGGCCGCCCCGGCAAGCACGCGGATCATGGCCGCGCGACCACCACCGCCGAGCAGCGCGCCGACCACGTTGGTGCGCGCGCCCTGCCTCCAGCGTCGACGTTGCGACTCGTCGGCTTCCCGCCACACCACGGCGGCGCCGACCAGCACCACAACAAACGGCGCGCTCAGCCAGTTCGGCATCGAAACCAGGCCGCCGATGGCGACCATCGCGCCGAGGCAGAGCAGCATCACGCCGAAGCCCTGCTGGCGCTCCCGGTGCGACACGGGCTTCTCAACACCGGTGGACTGCGGCACGAACACCCACAGCAGCCCGTAGGCGAGGATGCCCGCCCCGCCGCACACCGCGAGCACGGCGAATCCACAGCGCACCCACAGCACCGGCACCCCGAGGTGTTCAGCCACCCCGCTGGCCACGCCGGCGACCAAGCGCCCACTGCGCCGTCGACGCAGCTGCTCCACGCTCCGCGGCCGCTGCGCCATCTGCTGCGTGGCAGCTCCCGGCTCGGTCTCGGCGTCCTGGTTCAGCTGGTCTCCCACAGCACCGATGGTCACACGCTCGGACGGGCACAGGCATCAGGGACCGTCCCTGACATTCCGGGCCGAGTCAGGGGCGTCCCTGATGCCCGCGGCCCTGCTCACCACGGATAGTGGTCGACATGAGCAGTACGAAGCACGCCGGGGTCGCAGCGGCGTTCGAGGACACCCTGCGGGACTTCTGGGCGACCCGCCCGGTCCGGCCGCGCATCGGCGGCAAGGTGGGCGGCGTGTGCGCCGCGATCGGCCGCCGGTACGGCATCGATCCGATCCTGGTCCGAGTCGCGTTCGTCCTGGCCGCCGTCTACGGCGGTGCCGGCGTCGTGCTCTACCTGCTGGGCTGGCTGCTGTTCCCGAAGGAGGCCGAGCCAGTCCCCGGCGACCCCAAGCCGAGGTCGGAGCCGACGTCCAGCACCCTCGCCGTGATCCTCGTGCTGCTGCTGATCCCCAGCGTGTTCTGGCTGACCAGCACGCCGTCGATCATCGGGCTCGCGGTGGGACTCGCCGCGCTCTACCTGGTGCACCGCACGTACGGCGATCGCAACGCGGCACCGACCACCGCCCCGGCATCGGCGCCCAGCTCGAATCCGGCCGCGACGCCGGTGAACGAGAACACCTGGGTCTACCCCAGCTCCGAAACGACCACGCCCGCCGAGGCGCAGTCCCCGCCCAAGTGGGATCCGCTCGGCGCCGCGCCGTTCGCCTGGGACCTGCCCGAGCCCAGCGAGCCCGAACAGCCGGAACCGCAACGTCCGCGGCGGCGCTGGATCACCTGGACGACGCTGGTGCTGGCGGCGTTCGCCGGTGGCCTCACCAGCTCGCTGGGAGCACCGCTGGCCATCGCGCTGGCCATCGCGCTCGGCGTGCTGGGGCTGGGAATGATCGTCGGCTCGTTCCTGCGCAGCGGGCGAGGACTCATCGCCGCAGCGCTTCCGCTCGCAGCCATGGCGATGCTCGCCTCGGCGCTGCCGTCGAGCACCTTCACCGGCAAGGTCGGCGACTTCACCATCGTCCCCACCACGACCACCGAGCTGGACCCCAGCTACGAGCTGTCGGCCGGGACGGTCACGTTGGACCTGCGGGACCTGAAGGTCGCCGACGACGAGGACGTCTACACGTGGGCCAACGTGGGAGTCGGCGACGTCACCGTGCTGCTGCCCCCGAACATCGACGTGACCGCGCGGTGCAAGACAGGGCTCGGCGACGTGCAGTGCCTGAACGCGGCGTCCAGCGGCGGGGCCGCGGACCAGACCGCGACCGACTACGGCGCGGACGGCCCCGGTCGCGGCCGCGTGTCCCTCGACCTGCAGGTCGGGGTTGGAAGTGTGGAGGTCTCCCGTGGCTGACGAACCGAACCGCCCCGACCTGGTCGCGCTGGTCAGCGGCCTGATCACGGTCACCATCGCGGGCACCGTGCTGTTCGGCCTCGGCGGTCAGCTGCAGTGGCTGCTGGCGGTGGCCGCGGTGATGATCGGCGGCATCATGCTGATCGCCTCCCGGCGCACCCGCAACGGCAGCTAGTTGATCGCGCCGAACACGATCAGCGCGATCCCGGCCAGCGCGGCGAGCGGGATGCCGATGGCGAGCAGCCGGTGCTGGGTGCGGGCGCTCTTGCGGAGCTGGTCCTCGATGCGCGTCGAGATGACGAAGTGGCTGTCCTGCTCCGGCTTGCCGATCATCAGCGGGCCGATCCGGTCGTGCACCTCGCCCAGCACGTACATGCAAAACGAGTTAGTGGGACTCCCGGTCGCCGGGCTCTGGTTCCATCGGATCTGCTACGCAGGTCGCCGCGCATAGCTCGCCAATCCCCCGAAACGGTCCACAGTGGACGAAAACGAGAAGGGCGCTTCCCGCCGAAGCGGAAAGCGCCCTTCGAAGTGCGGGGATCACTCCCACTCGATGGTGCCCGGGGGCTTGGACGTCACGTCCAGGGTCACCCGGTTGACCTCGGAGACCTCGTTGGTGATCCGGGTGGAGATCCGCTCCAGCGCGTCGTAGGGCAGGCGGGTCCAGTCCGCGGTCATCGCGTCCTCGCTGGAGACCGGGCGCAGGACCACCGGGTGGCCGTAGGTCCGGCCGTCGCCCTGCACGCCGACCGAGCGGACGTCGGCCAGCAGCACCACCGGGCACTGCCAGATGTCGCGGTCCAGACCAGCCGCGGTCAGCTCCTCGCGGGCGATCGCGTCCGCCGCGCGCAGCGTCTCCAGCCGGTCCGCGGTGACCTCACCGATGATCCGGATGCCCAGGCCCGGGCCGGGGAACGGCTGCCGGTGCACGATCGTCTCCGGCAGGCCCAGTTCCAGGCCGACCCGGCGCACCTCGTCCTTGAACAGCGCGCGCAGCGGCTCGACCAGCTCGAACTTCAGGTCCTCGGGCAGACCGCCGACGTTGTGGTGGCTCTTGATGTTCGCCGCGCCGGAGCCGCCGCCGGACTCCACCACGTCCGGGTAGAGGGTGCCCTGCACCAGGAAGTCGATCTGCTCACCGGCCTCGCCAGCCTCGGTCTGCAGGTCGCGGGCGGCCTGCTCGAAGACGCGGATGAACTCCCTGCCGATGATCTTGCGCTTCTCCTCCGGGTCAGTCACGCCGGCCAGCGCACCGAGGAACCGGTCCACCGCGTCGATGGTGACCAGCCGGACGCCGGTCGCCGCGACGAAGTCGCGCTCCACCTGCGCGCGCTCACCGGCGCGCAGCAGGCCGTGGTCGACGAACACACAGGTCAGCTGGTCGCCGATGGCGCGCTGCACCAGCGCGGCGGCCACCGCGGAGTCCACCCCGCCGGACAACGCGCAGATCGCCCGCCGGTCGCCGATCTGCTCCCGGATCGCCGCGACCGTGTCGTCAACGATGGAGGAGGTGGTCCACTGCGGGCGGACCTGGGCGATCTCGTGCAGGAAGCGCCGCAGCACCTCCTGGCCGTGCGGCGAGTGCACCACCTCGGGGTGGTACTGCACGCCGGCCAGCTGCCGCTCGACGCTCTCGAACGCCGCGACCGGGGTGTCCTTGGTGGAGGCGGTGACGTTGAAGCCCGCGGGGGCCTCGCTCACCGAGTCGCCGTGGCTCATCCACACCGGGTGGCGGCTGGGCATCTCGGCGTGCATCGTGCCGCCGTCGCCGCTGATCTCCAGCTCGGTGCGGCCGTACTCGCGGGTGCCAGTGTGCGCCACCGTGCCACCGAGGGCCGAGACCATCGTCTGGAAGCCGTAGCAGATGCCGAAGACCGGGATGCCGACGTTGAACAACGCCGGGTCGACCTGGGGCGCGCCGTCCGCGTAGACGCTGGACGGGCCGCCGGAGAGCACGATAGCGGCGGGGTTGCGGTGCTTGATCTCCTCGACGGAGATGTCGTGCGGGACGACCTCGGAGTAAACCTGCGCCTCGCGAACCCGACGCGCGATCAGCTGCGCGTACTGGGCACCGTAGTCGACAACGAGAACAGGCCCCTGGGCGCTGTTACTTGCGGAACCGGACACGTCGCCGCGACCTCCTAGCATGAACCGGTGAGCTGAGGCCATTGTCCCAGGTAACCGATGCCACAGCCGTATCGGGCCCGTTAGCCGCCGAGACACCCCGCGGCCTGCCGCTGGACCACAGTTTCAATTGAAACTGTGGTTCGCCGTGGCTGGGATTTACAGTTTCAATTGAAACTGTGTTCAGTCGCGGCTGAAACCTGCAGCAGCACTGGGATGGAAAACCTCGTGAGGACTGTGAATCCGGGGTCGGGGTCAGACGATCGGGAGGCGCAGGGCCGCCGGAGCCGCGGTCGGGACCGCGGGCGACTTGGGCTCGACCGGGGACACCTGGCGGTAGGCCTCGCGCTGGTCCGGGCGAGTGTCCGTCTCGCCCTTGTTCGGCCACATCGCGAAGGCCCGCTCCGCCTGCGCGGTGATGGTCAGCGACGGGTTCACGCCGAGGTTCGCGCTCACCGCCGAACCGTCCACGATGGACATCGTCGGGTAGCCGTGTGTCCGGTGGTAGGGGTCGATCACGCCGTGCTCGGCGTCGTCGCCGATCGCGCAGCCGCCCAGGAAGTGGGCGGTCATCGGGATGTCGAACACCTCGCCCCAGGTTCCGCCCGCGATCCCGCCGATCTCCTCGGCGACCAGCTCGTTGGCCTGCTCACCGGCCGGGATGTGGGTCGGGTTCGGCGCGCCGTGGCCCTGCTCGGAGGTCAGCTGGGTTCGCCCGAAGCGCTTGCGCAGCTTGGTGGTCAGCGAGTTGTCGAGGCTCTGCATGACCAGCAGGATCACCGTGCGCTCGCTCCAGTTCTTCACGTTCAGCAGGCGCAGCGCGTGCAGCGGCTTCTTGCGCAGGTACCGGAACCACTGCTTCAGCCGCGGTTCCGGGGAGTCGCCCTTGGTCGGCAGGGTCTGCAACAGCCCCATCGCGTTGGCACCCTTGGCGTAGCGGCACGGCTCGATGTGGGTGTTCTCGTCGGGGTGGAACGACGAGGTGATCGCCACGCCGTTGGAGAAGTCCCGCTCGGGGTCGACCTTCGGCATCTGCGCGCCGATGATCGACTCGGAGTTGGTGCGGGTGAGCCGGCCGAGCCGCCCGGACAGCCGCGGCAGGTCGCCGCGTTCCTTGCTGCGGTGCAACAGGTTCTGCGTGCCCCAGGTGCCGGCGGCCACCACCACGTGGTCGGCGCTGAAGATGCGCGGCTTGCGGTTCCACTTCGCGCCGGTGCGCGAGGTTCCGATGCGCCACCGGCCGTCGGCGCCCTGCCCCAGCCGGTCGACCGTGGTCAGCGGGAACACCTGCGCACCGCCCGCCTCGGCCAGGTACAGGTAGTTCTTCACCAGCGTGTTCTTCGCACCGACGCGACATCCCGACATGCAGGCGCCGCACTCGGTGCAGCCGGTGCGAGCGGGCCCGGCGCCGCCGAAGAACGGGTCGGACTCGGTCTTGCCCGCCGTGCCGAAGTAGACGCCGACCGGCGTGGTGTGGAAGGTGTCGTCGACGCCCATCTGCCCGGCGACCTTCTTCATCACCACGTCCGACGGGGTGGTGGACGGGTTGTTCACCACGCCGAGCATCCGCGTCGCCTGGTCGTAGTAGGGCGCGAGTTCTGCTTCCCAGTCGGTGATGTGCGCCCACTGCGGGTCGTTGTAGAACGGCTTGAGCGGCCGGTAGAGCGTGTTGGCGTAGTTCAGCGAACCGCCGCCGACCCCCGCCCCGGCCAGGATCAGGACGTTGCGCAGCAGGTGGATCCGCTGGATGCCGTAGCAGCCGAGCTGCGGTGCCCACAGGAACTTCTTCAGGTCCCAGGAGGTCTTCGGCAGCTCGTCGTCGGTGAACCGGCGACCGGCTTCGAGCACCGCCACCCGGTAGCCCTTCTCGGTCAGCCGCAGCGCGGCCACGCTGCCGCCGAATCCGGAACCGATCACGACCACGTCGAAATCGCAGCTACCCCGGTGTGTCCCGTCACGTCCAGCCATGCGCGACAGACTAAACGTAATTACTCGCGAGTAGCCAGTCCCCGAACACGCAGAACCCCCGAAAACGCGAAGACCCCCAGCCCGGTCGGACTGGAGGTCTTCGCAAGTCTTGCTCAGCTGCGGAGGGTCAAGCCGACCTTCTGGAACTCCTTGAGGTCGCGGTAGCCCGTCTTGGCCATCGCGCGGCGCAGGCCGCCGAAGAGGTTCAGCGTGCCGTACGGGTCGCTGCTCGGGCCGAACAGCAGCTTCTCCAGGTCCGCGCCCGAACCGACGAAGCCGGTGATCTCGCTGCGCGGCAGGCTCGGGTGCGCGGCGGCCGAAGTCCAGTAGTAGCCCTGCGCCGGGGAGTCCGAGGCCTCGGCCAGCGACTCGCCGAGCATCACCGCGTCGGCACCGCAGGCGATCGCCTTCGCGATGTCACCGGAGTAGGACAGCGCGCCGTCGGCGATCACGTGCACGTACCGGCCACCGGTCTCGTCCAGGTAGTCGCGGCGCGCCGCGGCGGCGTCGGCAACGGCCGTCGCCATCGGCACGCCGATGCCCAGGACCTGGGTGGTCGTCGCCGAGCGGGACTCGCCGAAGCCGACGATCACACCGGCCGCGCCGGTGCGCATCAGGTGCATCGCGGTGCGGTAGTCGCCGACACCACCGGCGATCACCGGCACGTCGAGCTCACCGATGAAGCGCTTGAGGTTCAGCGGCTCGCCGTCGCGCGCCACGTGCTCGGCGGAGATGATCGTGCCCTGCACGACCAGCACCTCGACGCCGGCCGCGAGCAGGTCCGGGGTCAGCTCCTCGGCGTGCTGCGGGCTGACGCGCGCGGCCACCGTGACGCCGGAGTCCTTGATCTGCTTCAGCGAAGCGGCGAGCAGGTCCTGCCGGATCGGAGCGGAGTGCAGCTCCTGCAGCAGGCGGATGGCCGCCTCCGGGTCGCTGCTCTCGTCCGCGGCGCGCACCACGTCGAACAGCTTCTCCTCGACGTTCTCGTGCCGCGCCCACAGACCCTCGGCGTTGAGCACGCCCAGACCGCCGAGCTCGCCGACCCGCACCGCCGTGGCGGGCGAGACGACCGCGTCGGTCGGATGCGTGACCAGCGGGATGTCGAAGCGGTACGCGTCGATCTGCCATGCCAGCGACACGTCCTTCGAGGAACGGGTGCGCCTGGACGGCACGATCGCAACGTCGTCCAAGTCGTAGCCGCGCATCGCCGTGCGGCCCATGCCGATCTCAACCTGATCCCGCACCGTCAGTCCCTCCTCGCAGCACTGCTGTCCAACGCAACATTCTCTCTGCGGCATCCGGGTGACGCGCAACGGGGGGCCTTAGCCCTCCGTGAGCACCCGACCACACCGCCCCTGGTCCGGTCCAGGTGGTGCCAATTTCGCGAGAAATTGGCACACCCTCCCCGGACACGACGCGGCCGCCGCGCCAAGCAGACGCGGCGGCCGGGAGTCGGGGCTGGTCAGCGGCCGGCGTAGTTCGGGGCCTCGACCGTCATCGTGATGTCGTGCGGGTGGCTCTCCTTGAGGCCCGCCGCGGTGATCCGGACCAGCTTCGCGTCCTGCATCTCCGGGATCGTGGTCGAGCCGGTGTAGCCCATGCCCGAGCGGAGACCGCCGACGAGCTGCGCCACGACCTGCGACAGCGGACCGCGGAACGGCACCCGGCCCTCGATGCCCTCCGGCACCAGCTTGTCCTCGGAGAGCACGTCGTCCTGGAAGTAGCGGTCCTTCGAATAGGACTTGCCCTGGCCGCGCGACTGCATCGCGCCCAGCGAGCCCATGCCCCGGTAGACCTTGAACTGCTTGCCGTTGACCAGGACCAGCTCGCCCGGCGCCTCTGCGGTGCCCGCCAGCAGGCTGCCCAGCATCACCGAGCTGGCACCGGCGGCGATGGCCTTGCCGATGTCACCGGAGTACTGGATGCCGCCGTCGCCGATGATCGGCACGCCCGCCGGACGGCAGGCCATGCTCGCCTCGTAGATCGCGCTGATCTGCGGCACACCGACGCCGGCGACCACGCGGGTGGTGCAGATGGAGCCCGGCCCGACGCCGACCTTCACCGCGTCCGCCCCGGCGTCGATCAGCGCCTGCGCGCCCGCGCGGGTCGCGACGTTGCCGCCGATCACGTCGACGGAGTTGCCCAGTTCCTTCTTCACCGTGGCAACGGTCTCCAGCACCGCGCGGGAGTGGCCGTGCGCGGTGTCCACGATCAGCACGTCGACACCGGCGTCCACCAGCGCCATCGCGCGCTCGTGCGAGTCCGCGCCGACGCCCACCGCGGCGCCGCACAGCAGCCGGCCGTCCGGGTCCTTGGTGGCGTCGGGGTACTGCTCGGTCTTGACGAAGTCCTTGACCGTGATCAGGCCGCGCAGCTTGCCCGCGCCGTCCACGATCGGCAGCTTCTCGATCTTGTTGCGGCGCAGCAGCCCGAGCGCGGCCTCCGCGGTGACGCCGACCTGCGCGGTGATCAGCGGCGTGGGGGTCATCACCTCGCGCACCCGGCGGGTGAAGTCGACCTCGAAGCGCATGTCGCGGTTGGTGATGATGCCGACCAGCGTGCCGTCCGGGTCGGTCACCGGGACGCCGGAGATGCGGAAGCGCGCGCACAGCGCGTCCACCTCGGCGAGCGTGTCGTCCGGGGAGCAGGTGACCGGGTCGGTGACCATGCCCGCCTCGGAGCGCTTGACCACCTCGACCTGGGAGGCCTGCTCCTCCACCGAGAGGTTGCGCTGCAGGATGCCGACGCCGCCCTGGCGGGCCATCGCGATCGCCATCCGCGCCTCGGTCACGGTGTCCATCGCCGCGGACAGCAGCGGGACGCGCAGCCGGATGTTGCGGGAGAGCTGCGTGGACGTGTCGACTCCGCTGGGGATGACGTCCGACTCGTCGGGCAGCAGGAGCACGTCATCGAAGGTCAGACCCAGAGTCGCGAACTTCGAGGGGAGGCCGGGTGCAGTGAGTTCGCTGGTCATGGCGAGGGATGTGCCTTCCTTCACGCTGCGGTCCACAAACCGGAGAATGCGGCTGGATTGTCCTCGGCGACCACGTCGTCGGCCGGTTGAGTACGACAACGCGACATCGGCTTCGGGGATTCCCCAATGATAGAGACCACAGGTCAGGAAGCGGCTGGTGCGCCCTGGCAGGCGTGCGCCACGCCACCCGGCCGCGGTCGCGGCGGCGGGCAACTGCGCCCCGACAGCCCCACGAGGTGGACGCAGCCGGTACCGTGCGGGCCGTGCCGCACGATCCGATGCCCCCAGACCCGTTCGCGGGCGACCCGGAAGATCCGAGCATGGCACTCGGTGATCACGACGCCGACGACGACCCGCCGCTCGGCGAGGAGGAACGCGCCGAGCTGCTCGCCGACCTGACCGATCTCGCCGTCTACCAGGCCCTGCTCGAGCCCCGCGGCATCCGCGGCATCGTGGTGGACTGCGCCGACTGCGGCGAATGCCACTACCACGACTGGGAGTTGCTGCGGGCCAGCCTCGAGCAGCTGCTGCACGACGGTCGGATGCGCCCGCACGAGCCGGCTTTCGACCCGAACCCCAGCGAGTACGTGACGTGGGAGTACTGCCGCGGCTACGCGGACGGCGTCACGGAGAGCGAAACGACGCGCTGAACCAGCGCGTTCCAATACCTACGAGAAGAGGGGTTCCCATTCCGGGAGCCCCTCTTCTTCGTTCAGCCGATCACGGGTGGCCGGCGTTGCTGCTGTTGTTGTGCGGGAACAGCCCGTTGTCCGAGGTGCTCGACGGGTTCTCCGAGCTGTCGCTGGTCTCGCTGGGCGGGGTCGTCGTCTCCGACGGGGTCGACGAGGTCGGCGGGAGCGACGAGCTGTCCGGCGGCTCCGTCGGCGGCGGCTGCGACGGCGACTGCGTCGAGCTCGGCGGCGTGGTCACCGGCAACGTGTCGTTGCTGGTCGGCGGCTCTGCGCCCTGGTCGATCCGCTTGGTCAGCGAAGCGTGCGCAGCGCGCAGGTCCGATAAACCGTGCTCGTCGTCGACGCCGCGCATCTGCTGCTGCGCGGCGTGCAGCGCGGCCTGGGCCCCGTCGCGGTCGCCGCGCTCGATCGCGCTCTCCGCGCTGTCGAGGTCTTCTTTCGCCCAACCCGCGGCCATCACCGCGCGGGTGTGGTCGGAGTAGAGGACCTGCGCGACGCCCCACAGCATGTCGCCGGGCTGCGCGTCGCGGGCCGCCACACCGACACCTGTGAAGCCGATCATCAGCACCGCAGCCGCGGTCGCGACCGGCACCAGGTGCCGCCGCTTGAGCCGCCGGCGCGGGCGCGTGCCCTCCGAGATCGCGGTGACAGCGGTCTCCACGTCGACCAGATCGCCGATCGGCGAGGAGTCGACGTCCTGCCGCCAGGCCACCAGCAGTGCTTCCAGGCTGGGACGTTCGCCTTCCGCAGGGACCGCCACGTCGGGGTTGGTCCCGCCGAGCGCGTCCAGCAGCGCGTCGTCGTCCTGCAGCACCGCCAGGTCGATCGGCTCGTCCAGGTCGTCGTGGTCGACCAGCTCACCGGAGTCGCCTGCGTCGTCCCCGTCTTCCGCGCGCTGCCGGAAGGCGAGCACCGCGGCGCCGTCCGAATCAGCGTCGCTCCGGGACGTTTCGGACTCGCCCGAGTCGGAATCCCGATGGTTGTCGATCAGTTCGGTTCCCTCGTCTGCGGGCTCCTCGGCAGGAACCACGTCCCGCTCGTCCGCCCGGGTCGAACGGTCCTCGTGCTGGCCGGACTCGATCGAGTCGCGTCCTGCCTGCTCCCCCTCGGGCCCCTTCCGCTCAGCCATTCAGACCACCTCCTCCGCGGACAGCGTCTTTCGCAGCCGGGCCAACGCGCGGTGTTGAGCCACGCGTACTGCGCCCGGCGTAGAACCGACCGCTTCGGCGGTTTCCTCCGCCGACAACCCGACGACCACCCGGAGCAGCAGGATTTCCCGCTGCTTGGCCGGGAGGACGCGAAGTAGTTGCGCCATCCTGCCCGAGAGCTCACCTTGCATCGCCCGCTGTTCCGGACCAGCTTCGGACTCCGGGGTATCCGGAACGTCCGCCACGGGTTCGGAGCGGTTGCGGGCCAACGCTCGGTGCGCATCAGCCACCTTGTGCGCGGCGATGCCGTACACGAACGCCAGAAAGGGACGACCCTGGTCCTTGTAGGAGGGCAACGCGGTGAGCACCGCGAGACACACCTCTTGGGCCACGTCGTCCGCCGAAGCGAACGACCTCTCGTTTCGTCCGACTCTGGCGCGGCAGTACCGCACCACCAAAGGACGGATTTCGGCTAGCAAGCGCTCGATCGACTGACGATCGCCGTCGACGGCGGCGCTTACAAGAGCGTCCAGCCCGTCCCCCACGTTGGTCATCGCAGACAGCAGCCCTGGTGTTACGCGTTCAAGCGACTCGGATTTGCCCGGCGGATTTCGCGTGCACCGCACGCTGCGCCGAGCTCACCGTACCGGCAGACGAGTGCTCGCTGAACAGGGACTCGAGATCAAGGGCGGGCGTAGTCACCCGTCCACATCTACCAGACGCCTCGCGAAATGGCGTTTCACCTGGTCATCGAGATCTTGCCCGGAACAGGCGATGAGTTCCGGAAAAATGAGGCGAAGAACCTCGGCGGCATTTTGCGGTGTTCGACCGCTTTGCCGCCTATCGCCGTTTGGCCCGCTATCGGCTGACTCCGACAGGACTATGGCTCGCGTCACTCCGTCCGCCCGGGCGCGGTTCCGGACAACTGGACGGTGACGCGAGCCACACTCACTTCCGTAACGTCAGCTCACGCGAGGCCAACATCGTCGAACACCGGCGGCCACTCGGGTCGCCCGCCGATGCACCGGCGATCTAACGGATCAAGCGACGAGGCCGCGGCGGAAGCCATGTGCCACGGCCTGCGCGCGGTCGCGGACGCCGAGCTTGCGGAACAGCCGGCGCGCGTGGGTCTTGACGGTGTCCTCCGACAGATAGAGCTCCCGGCCGATCTGGCCGTTGCTCTTGCCCTGGCTCATGCCCCGCAGCACCTGGAGCTCACGCTCCGTCAGCTGGACACCGGGGTCGGACGGCTGCCGGGGAGCGGGCACCGAAGTGCTCGCCAGCGTGTGCGCCAACGCAGCGACCAGCTCCGGCCTCGAGGCGTCCCAGCGGAGGTATCCGCGGGCCCCACCGGCGATCGCCGCGGCGATGCTCGCCGCGTCGTCCGGTGCACCGAAGACGATCACGTTGGCTTGCGGGTGCGCTGAGACGAGCCGTCGAGTGGCCTCGACACCGTTCGGGACGGCGCGCTGAGTACCGACCAGCACGACGTCCACGGCCTGCCGCGAGAAGCGGGCCAGCAGCTCGTCACCATGCGCGACGCAATCTATTCGACTCACTCCGGGGACAGCAGACATCACACGAGTGAGCCCTTCCCGGACGCTACGTCGGTCATCGCAGATCAGGACCGTCGTCACGGGAACTCCTTTCCTGCAGGCGAGTGACGTTCCACCTCCCCTATCGGACGCAGGGGCCAAAACCTTGACACGATCCGGTGCTTAATCCGTCAAGAAATTTCGCAATCAACCCATCCGAGCGGGGTTCACCGGATCGGAGCAAGGAGGACGGCGATTACCCGTACAGTCGCCCATCACCCGTCATACCTGCAGTATTCACCCGATTGCGGCCCGTTGCGGCCGGAATTTCGCCCGTCCGCAGGAACCCCAAAACCCACCCTCATCCGATCGATGTGACTTACATCACATGAGCCTCAATTCAGCCCAGGACGGTCTCCGAAACACGCGCCACAGCCGTCTCCAACGAGCCGAGCAGTTCCGCGTGCGAGGGCAGCGCCTCCCGCGACCACCCGGCGCCCGCCACGAACGCCCGAGCGCGCTGACGGGTGATCGGGATGTCCTCCAGAACCCGCGGAGCGGCGTAGTGCGACTGGTCGGCCCACAGGACGACGGCGGCGGGCGCTGAGCGCCGGACCGCGGCCGCCAGGCCCTCGCGGGGCAGCGAAGCGCCGAACAGGCGGTGGCCGACGCGGTTGGCGGCCAGCGCGGCGGCGAGCGCCACGAGCTCGAGCTCCTGGGCCTCACCGGGCACCGGGGCGAGCACCACCGGGCGCGGGTTGAGCGGCGCCGGAGCGGTCGCGATCACCGAGCGCAGCGCCGTGGAAGCGCAGTCGACCAGCAGCTGGAGCACTTCGATGCCGGAGCCGGACCGCTGGCGGCGTTCGCTGACCGCACGCAGCACCGGCTGCAGCATGTTCTGCCACACGGTGACGACGCCGTCGGCGTTCATCGCCTCGATCAGCAGTCGCTGCACGGACCAGGAGTCCAGCGCGAGCGCCGCCCGCCCCAGACCTCGGGCCTCGGGGCCGGCGCCGGTGAGTTTCAGGCCTCGTCCACCGGTGTTGGAACCGCTGACCAGATTGATGTCGTTGCCGCCGTCCAGAACGCCGGACAGCAGCACGGGGCCACCGCTGGCCTCCTCGGGCTGCTCGGCGACCTCCGGGGAGCGCTGCGGCGGCGGAGCGGCGACCGTGCGCGCGTACCGAGCGGCCTCCATCGGCGAAGCGCCGCGCAGCAGGGCGCGCTGCATCTGCTCGAGCCGCGCGATGTCGGCGGGCCCGTAACGGCGGTGCCGGCCACTGGTGTGGTCACTGGGACCTAAGCCGTAGCGGCGGTCCCAAGTGCGCAGAGTTGCAGGCGCGACGCCAAGGCGACGGGCCACCGCCGCGACGCTGAGCCGCGGTTCGTCGTCCACACCTGACTCGGCGCCGTCCGAGGTGGCCGGTCGCCCCGAATCGTCGATCGGGACGGGGGTGTCCTCCCCGGGAGCTGGTTCCGGCCGCGTCGTCACGCGGGACATATTCCGGTTCCGGCCCGCGCGAGGCAAGCCCGCCTGTTCTCGATCACGCTCCCGAAAGATCACTCCAATGATGAACAAGTTTTGACGCGATAAGGGTTGAACAAGTTTTGGCGCGGTTTTACGGTTGGATCATGCGAGGCTGCGGCGGGCCCGTCGCAGCAGGGAGGGGATCCACCGGTGGGAGGTGGTTGTCGCAATGGCAGACACTCGACGTCTTCCAGGACCGAACGCCGATATCTGGGATTGGCAGATACGAGGCTCTTGTCGAGGCATGGATAGCGCGTACTTCTTTCATCCGGACGGCGAGCGGGGCCCGGCGCGAGCTCGGCGCGAGGCGAAGGCAAAAGAGGTGTGCCAGCACTGCCCGGTGATCGCCCAATGCCGCGCCCACGCGTTGGCGGTGCAGGAGCCGTACGGCATCTGGGGCGGGCTGTCGGAGTCGGAGCGAGAAGTGATCATCAAGGCGCGCAAGCGTCAGCAGCTGGCTGTCGCGGCCAGCTGACCCGCTTGTGCTGATCGAGGCGTTCGAAACCTCGGTCGCCGGAGTCGAATGACCACGAGGGGCGTCATTCGGCTCCGGGCAGGACGGAAAAAGAGATCGGGGCGGCACCCGCGCTGGGTGCCGCCCCGATCTCTTGGCGTTCGGTGGTGCGGGCCGGCTGTTCAGCCGACCCGCACCGCAGAACTCGTCAGATCAGTGACCGTGGCCGTGGCCGTGACCGGCGGCCTCCGGGGCCTCTTCCGCCGGCTTCTCGACGACCGCGCTCTCGGTCGTGATGATCATGCGGGCGATGGAGGCCGCGTTGGCGACCGCGGAGCGGGTCACCTTCAGCGGGTCCACGATGCCGGACTGGACCAGGTCGCCGAACTCGTCGGTGGCGGCGTTGTAGCCCGAGCCCCAGTCGAGGTCGCGGACCTTGGCCACCACGACGGCGCCTTCCTGGCCCGCGTTGCTGGCGATCCAGTACAGCGGTGCCTCCAGCGCGCGGCGCACCAGCTGCACGCCGGTGGCCTCGTCACCGGAGAGACCGAGGTCGTCGGACAGCACCTTGGCGGCGTGGATCAGGCTGGACCCACCGCCGGGTACGCTGCCCTCCTCGGCCGCGGCCTTCGCAGCGGCGACCGCGTCCTCGATGCGGGACTTGCGCTCCTTGAGCTCGGTCTCGGTGGCCGCGCCGACCTTGATCACCGCGACGCCGCCGCTCAGCTTGGCCAGGCGCTCCTGCAGCTTCTCGCGGTCCCAGTCGGAGTCGGTGGCCTCGATCTCCTTGCGGATCTGGTCCACGCGGTCCTTGACGTCCTCGGCGCTGCCGCGGCCGTCCACGATGGTCGTGGTGTCCTTGGTCACGGTGACGCGGCGGGCGGAGCCCAGCACCTCCGGACCGGCCTCGGCCAGCTTCAGCCCGACCTCGGCCGCGATGACCTGGGCTCCGGTGGCGACCGCCAGGTCGTCCAGGAACGCCTTGCGGCGGTCGCCGAAGAACGGGGCCTTGACCGCGACGACCTTGAGGGTCTTGCGCAGCGCGTTGACCGCCAGGGTGGACAGCGCCTCGCCCTCGACGTCCTCGGCGATGATCAGCAACGGCTGGCCGTTCTGCGCGATCTTCTCGAGCAGCGGCAGCAGGTCCTGCAGGTTGGAGATCTTGTCCTGGTGCAGCAGGATCTGGGTGTCCTCCTGCACGACCTCCTGACGCTCGGCGTCGGTGACGAAGTGCGGGGAGATGAAGCCCTTGTCGAACTGCAGGCCTTCGGTGACCTCCAGCTCGGTGGCCAGCGTCGAGGACTCCTCGATGCTGATCACGCCGTCCTCGCCGACCTTCTCCATCGCCTCGCCGATCAGCGCGCCGATCGACTCGTCACGGGAGGACACGGTGGCGATCTGGGCGATGTTGTCGCGGCCCTTGACCGGGGTGGCCTTGCCCTTGAGGGCCTCCACCACGGCGTCGGTGGCCTTCTGCACACCGGCGTTCAGCGACGTCGGGTTCGCGCCTGCGGCCAGGTTGCGCAGGCCCTCGCGGACCAGCGACTGGGCGAGCACGGTGGCGGTGGTGGTGCCGTCGCCGGCGACGTCGTTGGTCTTGGTGGCGACGTTCTTGGCGAGCTGGGCGCCCAGGTTCTCGAACGGGTCGCTCAGGTCGATCTCGCGGGCGATGGTCACGCCGTCGTTGGTGATCTGCGGTCCGCCGAACTGCTTGTCCAGCACGACGTGCCGGCCGCGGGGTCCGAGGGTGACCTTCACCGCGTCGGCGAGCTGGTTGACGCCGCTCTCCAGCGCGCGCCGGGCCTGCTCGTCGAAGGTGATCTGCTTAGCCATGGTTGCAACAGCCCTTCACAGGTGCCTGATCTGGTCTTTCACGTCCCGAGGCCTCACACCCCGGACATGGAACCGCCCCGGGGTCCCGCGGTCGGGACCGCCGGGGCGGCTACTGCTTCGCGCGTGGGTGCGTCAGTTGACGACGGCCAGCACGTCGCGGGCGGAGAGGATCAGGTACTCCTCGCCGTTGTACTTGACCTCGGTGCCGCCGTACTTGGAGTAGATGACGACGTCACCTTCCTTGACATCCACGGGGATGCGGTTGCCCTTGTCGTCCACGCGACCCGGGCCGACGGCCAGAACCTTGCCCTCCTGGGGCTTCTCCTTGGCGGTGTCCGGGATCACGATGCCGGACGCAGTCGTCGTCTCGGCCTCGCTCGCCTGGACGACGATCTTGTCCTCAAGCGGCTTGATGCTCGCCACGGTGTGACCTCCACCTTCTGGGGCCTTCGAAGCGTTGTCTGGGTTAAGACGGCTCCGTGACTCCCCGTCGTCGCGGGTGCCGGGTCGCTACGGCGCCGTTCTGCTAGCACTCTACCGACGAGAGTGCCAACGCTCAACAACCACCCGCATCCGCCGAACGCCGGAGTGTCGCAGCCACCCCTCAGCGGCAGGTCAACGCGGTGCCCGAACCCCGGATCGCTCGACCACTCGGCGTGCTCGATCCAGTTCGGACCGCTACTTCGGCGGCCTCTGGCGCCGCCACCTGGACTGTTGTGACAGATGATCTACGCTCCGTGATCTTCGCAGGTAGATCGATATGCGGGAAACCTCACCAAT
The DNA here is from genome assembly GCF_053593195.1 of Saccharopolyspora sp. NPDC002376. NCBI lineage: Bacteria > Bacillati > Actinomycetota > Actinomycetes > Pseudonocardiales > Pseudonocardiaceae > Saccharopolyspora > Saccharopolyspora sp. NPDC002376. Next base: position 63,987 of record NZ_JBSFBZ010000005.1, on the reverse strand, counting down.
CCTGGAGGCGGCGCACGGAAGTGGCGATGTGTGCCCTAAGTTGCCAGGCATGCCAGCCCTCTCCAAGCCAGCGAACCGGCCGTGGGAACGTCGCCCCCGACCCGCGCGCCCGCCCGGCCCGCCCGGCCCACCGACCCGATCCAGTTGGCGCCCGAAGTGATCACTCCCCGAGACGAACCGGGGCACCCTTCACCTCAACATAGGTTGTATTCCTAACTAGCCCTCTCTGCGATCTAGCTTGCGCTGCAGCTGTCGTGGAGGGGGTTCGTCATGCCGCAGTTCTCGACACCCGCGTTGGCGCTGTCCGTCGTCCTGGTCGCTTACCTGCTCATCGCCGGTCCGGTGCTGGGCGAGCGGCAGTACGAAGGGCCTGGGCCGGGATGTCGGTCACCGCCGGGACCACCGAAGGGCTGGTCTACCGGGGGTTCCTGATCGCGCTCGGGACCAGCCTCGGCCTGTCGCCGGTGGTCCGGCTCGAGGAGGCCGGACTCGTGAACGCGGAGTTCCGGGCCACCGAACGCGGTCCCGTGACCGACCGCGGCCGCGAAGTCCTCGCCGAGCAGGCCGGGGACTGGTTCGCCTTCGGCGAGGCCGTGCGGACCGTGCTCTCGAAGGGAATCGAGCGATGACCTACCTCGCCGACCTGGAGGCTCGGCTTCGCGAGAACGGCGTCCCCGCCGCGCGGGTGGCCACGACGGTCGACGAGCTCACCGATCACCTGGCGGAGACCGGGGTAGATCCGGTCGCCGAGTTCGGGCCGGTCGAGGAGTTCGCTGCGCAGCTGACCGGATCGGATGGCGCAGCGCCCGAGCCCGCACGGGAAGCCACCACCTGGCGCTGTATCGCCGACATCTTCGTCGACCGTGAACTGCTGGCCCGCTACGGCGCGCAGGGCTGGGAGATGACGCGCATCGACACCACCGGTCACTTCGTCTGCCAGCGCGATCCGGAGCATCCGCAGCGCTGGGAGTACCTCCGGGAAACCGTTGGCCTGTCCGGCGTTTCGAAGGCCGAGCGGCTCGCCCCGGATGGCTGGGAGCAGTGCGGTTCGTGGCCGCCCTTCGCCTACTTCAAGCGGCCTGCCGCGGCGAGCGTCGGGGAGCTGAGCGCACCGCCGGAACCGCCGCAGCGCCAGGCTCTCTCAGCAAGCGGTTCTGGCTGCTGATCGGTTTTCTCGTGGCGCTGTTCGCGATCTACGCGCTGGTGTTCCAGCTCCCCAACATCGAGGACGGCGAGTCGTTGGCCGGGTTCGCGACCGGCGCGCTGGTCGGGTTGGTCGTGGCGATCGGCGGGTTCTGGTTGCTGCTGCGCAAGCGGCGCTGACCCACTTGGGCCGAACGGGGCAGTCCTGACGGAAGTTCACGCGGACCTCCTCGCACTCCGGTCGTTTCCCGCGACCTACTACGCGAACATGCCGCTGCGCAGCACCGCCAAGCCCTCGGGCATCGACCTCTGCCCGGACGTCCCCGGGTGTCAGTTTCAGGCAGAACTGACACTTCTCATGACTCGCGCCGCGCGTGTTGGGTGGTGCTGATCATGGATCGGCACCGCCCGACTGCGTGATGGCACACTTGCCATGTGGGTGGGCTGAAGGTTGGGATCTTGGCGCTGGCCGGACTCGGTGTGATCACCGGGGTGCCGTCGGCGTGGGCGTTCGCGCGCAGTGCGCGCCGCATCCGGACGATGTCCGACATCCCGGAGACCGAGGTCGGACTGGTCCTCGGCGCTGGGGTGCGCTGGGACGGCACGCCCAGCTTGATCCTCCAAGGACGCCTGGAAGTGGCCAAGTCCCTTTACGACGCCGGGAAGATCCAGCGGATCATCGTCAGCGGCAGCCCCGAATCCCGCGGCCACAGCGAACCCGTGGTGATGCGCCACCACCTCGTCTCGCACGGGGTCCCGGCAGAAGCGATCGTCCTCGACGAATCCGGTGTGGACACTTGGCAGTCCTGCCGCCGGGCAGCCGGGGACTTCGACCTGCGGGAGCTGACGGTGATCAGCTCGCAGTTCCACCTGCGCCGCGCAGTCGCGATGTGCCGCCGACTGGGCGTGGACGCCCACGGCGTCGGGCACGACGCGGCGGCCGACTGGCGCCTGCAACGCGTCGCGGCCCGCGGCACCCGCCGCGAGTTCCTCGCCACCGTCAAGGCCTTCTGGTACAGCCGCTGATCCATCACTTCCAGTGATCTCCGATGACGTTGCGCGAGATCACGCGGTTTTGGCAACGAAAGCGGAAGTTCGGGCGATATCAGCACATCCTTCCTAAATAGGGGTGTGGTCACCGTGATCGCTCGAAGAGCGCGCGCCTGGTTATGCGCGTTATGTTCAGCACTGCTGTCCATCGGCCTGCTGGCGGTGCTTCCCGCGCACCGTGCGGAAGCCGCGGTCCCCACCGGGTTCGTGCTCCGCAACCAGCCCAGCGGCCAAGCCGCGTTCGACCTGACTGACTTCGCCCACCTGCCCGACGGCAGCGTCCTCAGCACCGGCAAGAAGGGCACCGTGGCGTGGGTTTCCACCGACGGCGAGGCCCGCACCATCGCCACCCTGCCCGTCGAGCCGACGCAGGACCTCGGGCTGGTCGGCATCGCGATCGCCCCGGACTACGAAACCTCGCACCACGTCTACTTGATCCGCTCGGTCCCCGGCGGCACCGGCGGCTACCTGCTGCGACTCGCGCGCTGGACGGTCACCGGCGCGCCGGAGCCCACCGGGCTGTCCGGTGAAACGGTGCTCTTCGAGTTCCGCAGCCAGTACGCGGTGCACGGCATGACCGGGGTGGTGGCGGCCGACGACGGCACGCTGTGGGTGTCGATCGGCGACCTCTCCGACTTCACCCGCACCGACCGCAACGCGCTGCGGTCGATGGACCTCGACAGCCCCAACGGCAAGGTCCTGCACGTCACCGCCGACGGGCGGGGCGTGCCGAGCAATCCGCACTTCCAGGAGTCGAGCCCGTCGTCGTGGCGCAGCCGGGTGTACGCCAGCGGGTTCCGCAGCCCGTTCCGGCTGTCGCTGGACCCCGCGACCGGCACCCCGATCGTCGGGGACGTCGGCTACAACGCCTGGGAGGAGCTCGACCTCGTCCGGCCCGGCCAGAACTACAAGTGGCCCTGCTGGGAGGGCAACCACCCGACGCCCGGCTACGCCGACCTGCCCGAATGCGCCTCGGTGGTGAACACGCCACCGCTGTGGGAGTACCGCCACGGAGGCGGGGCCGACCAGGGCAACAGCGTCACCGGCGGCATCGTCTACCAGGGCGAGAGCTACCCCGAGGCGTACCGAGGCGCGTACTTCTTCGGCGACTACACCACGAAGAAGCTGTGGACGCTGCGCACCGACGCGAAGGGCGGGTTGGCGCGGGTGCCGGAGAGCCCGCCGTTCGCCACCGACATCGGCGGCCCGGTGAAGTTCGCCGCCGCACCGAACGGCGACATCGAGTTCGCCGACATCTACGCCGGCACCATCCGGCGGCTCAGCTACCCGCAGGGCAATTCGGCGCCGGTCGCGGAGGCGGAGACGAGCACCGATCCGGCGACCCGGACGGTCACCTTCGACGCCTCCCGCTCGCACGACTTCGACGGCGATCCGCTCACCTACCGCTGGGAGTTCGGCGACGGCACCTCGGGCAGCGGGGTGCGCACCAGCCACACCTACCCGCCCGGCGACCGCTTCACCGCACGGCTCGTGGTGACCGATCCGCTCGCCGCGTCCGGCAGCACCGACCTGGTCGTCGCGCCGTCGAACCACTCGCCGCAGCTCGTGCTGACCACGCCCGGCGCCCGGACCTTCGCAGTCGGCGAACCGGTGTCGCTGTCCGCGCAGGCCAGCGACGTCGAGGACGGTGCGACGGCGGTGACCTGGATCAGCGCCGAGGTGCACTGCCCGGAGGAGTCGACCTGCCACCGGCATCCCGGTGTCGGCGGCGACGGACCGACCTTCGAGGTCCCGTTCACCGACCACCCCGACTCGCGGATGGAGATCACCGCGTCGACCACCGACAGCGCCGGCGTCCGCACCAGCCAGACGCACGCGGCGATGCCTCGCGAGCACCTGCTGACGTTGACCAGCAACGTTCCTGCAGCGCTGCAGATCCCGTCAGAAGGTGGCCGGAGTTCGGCGATGGTCACCGAAGGCGCGACGCTGGACGTCATCGCCGCGACGACCGCCACCGACGGCGTGGCCGGCTTCGCGGGGTGGGCGGACGGCATCGGCGACCGGTCCCGGGTGCTGCGGATGGGCGCCCAGGACATGACGCTCACCGCGCGCTACACCACTCCGATCGACCGCCGCTACGAGTCCGAGCCGGGGCTGCGCAGCCTGCTCGGCGCGCCGACCGAGCCGGAGATCGCTGAGGGTGGCATCCGCTACCGGGCCTACGAACGCGGTCGGCTGTACTGGACGGAGCAGACCGGCGTGCACTACGTCTTCGGCGGGAACCTCGCGAAGTACCTGCAGCTCGGCGGACACGGCAAGTTCGGCCCGCCGACCACCGACGAGATGTCCACATCGGACGGTGTCGGCCGGTACAACCACTTCGCCGGGACGCCCAGCACCATCGCAGCGTCGATCTACTGGACGCCGGACACCGGCTCGCACGCCGTGTGGGGCGCGATCCGGCAGAACTGGGCGGCCAACGGCTGGGAGCAGGGGCCGCTGGGCTACCCGACCACCGACGAGGTGACCACGCCGGACGGAACCGGCCGGTACAACCACTTCTCGAAGGCGGGCTCGATCTACTGGTCGCCGGGCTCCGGAGCGCATGCGATCTGGGGTGCGATCCGGGTGACCTGGTCGCAGCTGGGCTGGGAGCTCGGCCCTCTCGGGTATCCGACCACCGACGAGATGACCGCACCGGACGGGATCGGCCGCTACAACCACTTCTCCAAGGCCGGTTCGATCTACTGGTCGCCGGGCACGGGAGCGCACGAGGTGTTCGGCCGCATCCGGGAGCGCTGGTCCGCCCTCGGCTGGGAGCGCTCGTACCTGGGCTACCCGACGACGGGTGAGTTCGCGGTGTCCGGCGGTCGCCGGAACGACTTCCAGCACGGCTACGTCCAGTGGACCACCACGACGGACAGCACGATCGACCGGAGGTATTGAGTCCCCCGGCCGTTCGCGGTGAGTGGGGGCGTCCCAATTTCCCTGAACTCGGGACGCCCCCCGCTCACCGGTGTGGGGAACCGAAGTTCCCTGAACTTGGGACAACGCTCGCCCGCTGAGGCTCGGTCCGGAGCTTCCCCGGAGTTGGCGGTTCACGGCGCGAGGCCGGGCCTCACTGGACGACGATGGTGTTGACCGGGAGGCCCGGGTTGGCGCCGAGGTCGACGGGTGAGGGCTTGGCGTCCGAAGCCAGGACGTGGGCTCCCAGGGCCGCGATCATCGCGCCGTTGTCGGTGCACAGGCGCGGGCGCGGCACGCGGAGCGTGATGCCCGCTTCGGCGCAGCGCTGCGCGGCCAGCTCCGACAGGCGGGAATTCGCTGCCACACCACCGGAGATCACCAGCGTGTCCACGTCCAGGTCCTTCGCCGCGCGCACCGCCTTCGCGGTCAGCACGTCGGCCACCGCTTCCTGGAACGAGGCGCACACGTCCGGGATCCGGATTTCCTCGCCCTCGCGCTGCGCGGTCTCGACCCAGCGCGCGACCGCTGTCTTCAGCCCGGAGAAGGAGAAGTCGTACTTCGCGTCTCGCGGGCCGGTGAGGCCGCGTGGGAAGGCGATCGCCTTCGGGTTGCCGAGCTTGGCCTGCTTGTCGATCGGCGGGCCGCCCGGGTAGGGCAGGTCGAGGATGCGGGCGACCTTGTCGTAGGCCTCGCCCGCGGCGTCGTCGATGGTGGTGCCGACCTCGGTGATCCGCTCGGCGATGCCCTCCACCAGCAGCAGCTGGGAGTGCCCGCCGGAGACCAGCAGCGCCAGGCAGCGGACCGGCAGCGGACCGTGCTCGAGGGTGTCTACCGCGATGTGCCCGCCGAGGTGGTTCACGCCGAACAGCGGCACGCCCAGCGCGGACGCGTAGGCCTTGGCCGCCGCGACGCCGACCATCAGCGCACCCGCCAGGCCCGGCCCGGCGGTCACCGCGATGGCGTCCACATCGGACAGTTCGAGGCCGGATTCGTCCAGCGCGCGGCGCATCGTCGGCGCCATCGCGGTCAGGTGCGCGCGGCTGGCGATCTCCGGCACCACGCCGCCGAAGCGCGCGTGCTCGTCGACGCTGGAGGCCACCGCGTCGGCCAGCAGCTCGACCGTGCCGTCCGCGGCCAGCCGGACCAGACCGACACCCGTCTCGTCGCAGGAGCTCTCGATGCCGAGAACCACCCGGTCCGCAGTCATCCCCCGGCCTCCGTTCCCGCCGCGGGCCGGCGCATGGTGTGCGCGTCGGCCCCGGACGGCTGGTAGTAGCGCTTGCGCAGCCCGACGATCTCGAAGCCGTGCTCGCGGTACATCGCGATCGCGGTTTCGTTGTCGGTGCGCACTTCCAGGAAAGTCGTCGCCTGCTGCTCGTCGGCGCGCGTCAGCAGCGCCCGCAGCAACGCCTTGCCCGCGCCGTGCCCCTGGTGGCCGGGGTCGACGCCGATGGTGTGCACCTCGGCTTCGGCGTGCGGCGCGCGACCGACCACGGCCAGCCCGGCGTAGCCGATCAGCTGCTCGTCCAGGTAGGCCCCGACGTAGTAGTGGCCCTGGTCGAGCTCGGAGGCGAACGCCTCGCGCGACCAGGGGTCGTCGCCCGGGAAGAGCACCTGCTCCAGCTCCGCGCACCGCTTCAGGTCGCTGCGGCGCAGCTTGAGCACCTGCGCGACGTCGGTCATCACCTGGCACCCCTGGTCAGCACGGACTTCCGCTTGCCCGGCAGCTCCGCGTCCGGTCGCCGCAGGTAGAGCGGCACCAGCGGGACCGGTTCGGCGTGCAGCGCGTCAGCCGCGGCCGCGACGAGACCCACTGGCGCGGGGTAGCGCGGCTCAACGGTGGGCAGGTCGAACGCGGCGGCCAGCTCACCGGCGACGGCGGTGCAGCCCTCGGTCGGCACGTCGGCGGGGCGCTGCACGTGCGGGCCGTCGATCCGGGTGCGCCCGGAGTAGGCGGCCCAGTAGGCCTCCTTGCGGCGGGCGTCGGTGGCGACCAGCAGCTGCCCGGTCACGTCGGCCTGCGCGGCGATCGCGTCGAGGCTGCACACCGGGTGCACCGGCCGACCGACCGCCTGGCCGAGCGCCGCGGCGGTGACCATGCCGACGCGCAGACCGGTGAACGGGCCGGGACCCGAACCGACGACGATCGCGTCGGCGTCGGCCAGCTCGTGGCCGGCCTCGGTCATGACGTCGAGCAACTGCGGCATCAGCAGTTCGCCGTGGGCACGCGGGTTGATCGTGACGCGTTCGGCGAGCGAACGGGGACCACCTTCGTCCAGCGCGACCAGCCCGGCGGTCACCGCAGGGGTCGAGGTGTCCAGCGCAATGACGAGCACGGTTACTCAGCGTACGTCAGCGCTGGTGGGAGGTGGCGTGGGGCTTCCCGCCCGGAGCAGCCGCCCGTGGTCGGGGGTCACGGGGTGCCCGGCGCCCTGAGAAGATCGCCGGTGAATCATTCCGACGAGGGGGCCAGATGTTCGGCAAGCGCGAAGCGCACATGATCGTGCTCAATGATTTGGACAGCGGACGGGAGTCCGTCCGACGAGCGCTGGAGAACGCGTCCGCGAAGGATGTGCCGGGCCTGCAGCTCGCGCTGCGACTCCTCGACGAGCCGACGTCCGCCGAGGACCCCAAGGTCCGCTGGACCCGCGAGGTCCTGGCGAAGGCCGGGATCAATCCGCTGGAGCGCGAGATCCTGGCGGTCCGAGAGGTGCGCAAGGAGCTCCCGGGCCTGTCCCTGGCTGCCGCGGTGAACATGGTCCGAGCCCTCAACCCCGACGCACCCCACAGCCGCCTGAAGTGACCGACCGCGATGGCGAGTTGTCCACAGCCGTGGCGTGTGGAACCGCGGGTTTGCAGTTCCGGGTGGAAGCGCAAACCGCGGGGGCGGGGAATCAACGGGTGAGGAGTTGGCCCTGCGGAGCGGTTTCCGCGTCGGAGCCGACGATCTTCGTGCCGCGGAGCCAGGTTTCGCGCACCACGCCGGCCAGCGGACGGCCGTTGTACGGCGAGACCGGGTTGCGGTGGTGCAGCTTGTCCACGTCCACCACGAAGGCCTCGTCCGGGGCGAACACGCAGAAGTCCGCGTCCTGACCGACCGCGATGGAGCCCTTGCGGTGCACCCCGGCGAGCTCGGCGGGCTTGCGGGACATCCATCCGACCACGTCAGCAAGGCTGTGCCCGCGCACCCGCGCCTGCGTCCACACCGCCGACAGGCCGAGCTGGAGGCTGGACACACCGCCCCAGGCGACGCCGAAGTCACCGATGTCGAACCGCTTGAGCTCCGGGGTGCACGGCGAGTGGTCGCTGACCACGCAGTCGATGATCCCGTCGGCCAGGCCCTTCCAGAGCAGCTCGCGGTTGCGCGCCTCGCGGATCGGCGGGCAGCACTTGAACTGGGTGGCGCCGTCGGGGACTTCCTCGGCGCCGAAGCTCAGGTAGTGCGGGCAGGTCTCGACGGTGACCTTGACGCCGTCGGCGCGTGCGGAGGCGATCATCGGCAGCGCGTCCGAGGAGGACAGGTGCAGGATGTGCACGCGTCCACCGATGCGCCGGGCGAGCTCGATGACCTGCGCGATGGCCACGTTCTCGGCGCCGCGCGGGCGGGAGTTCAGGAAGTCGCTGTAGGTCTCGCCGTGCGCGGTGGGCGCGTGCTCGATGGCGTCGGAGTCCTCGGCGTGCACGATCATCATCGCGTCGTAGCGGGCCAGTTCGCGCAGCGCCTCGTCGAGCTCGGCCGGGTTCAGCGGCGGGAATTCGTCGACGCCGGAGTGCAGCAGGAAGCACTTGAAGCCGAACACCCCGGCCTCGTGCAGTCCGCGCAGCTCGGCGAGGTTGCCGTGCACCGCGCCGCCCCAGAAGCCGACGTCGATGTGCGCCTTCTCCCGCGCGGTCTTGCGCTTGACCTCCAGCGCGCCGGTGTCGATGGTCGGCGGGCGGCTGTTCAGCGGCATGTCGAGGATGGTCGTGACGCCGCCTGCGGCCGCGGCGCGGGTGGCGGTGTCGAAGCCCTCCCACTCGGTGCGGCCGGGGTCGTTGACGTGCACGTGGGTGTCGACCAGCCCGGGTAGCAGGACCTCGTCCTCGGCGAGCTCGATGGTCCGCGCGGCGTCGAGCTGGGCGTCGAAGGGCTCGACGGCGACGATGCGGCCGTCGCGCACGCAGACGCTGCCGGATGTCTCCCCGTTCGGACCGATGAGCCGTCGCGCGCGGAACACGACGTCGAAAGCCCCGGTGGCTGACTCGGACAACTCGGTTACCTCCTGAAATCAACTGTTCAACAAAGTGTTGAACTTTCGGCGATTCCGGTCAAGACCCCACGGCCGGGAAGCGAGCCAAGCCGCAATTTTCACATCGTGAAGTATACTTATCGGCTATCGAAATCTTCCTTTTGAACCCTTGCCACGTCAAGTGTTCCCCGACCAAGCATCGATTCAGCGCCGATCGACTTCGCCGGGTCGGCGGAGTCGTGGATGAAGCCGCTGCAGCACGGGCACGAGGTCGACCTGGTGGCGCTCTGCGGCAACTGGTACGTCGACGACCTGCCGCCGATGCTGTTCAACAAGCACGCGGCGAACTCGCACGGCTTCGTCAGCCCGCGCGACGTCGAGCCCTGCTGATGCTGGAAGGGCTGATCGGCTACTGGAGCGGCCACGAAGGCGTCCGCTTCACGACGTTCGAGGACGCCGCGGCCGACTTCCGCCACCGCTACCCGTTCACCGGCACCGACCGCCCCTCCCTCATCGGTCCCTGAGCCCATGAAAAGGCTCATTGCAGCTGTAGGTTTCAGTCGCGACTGAACACAGTTTCAATTGAAACTGTAAATCCCACCCACGGCGGATCACAGTTTCAATTGAAACTGTGATCACCTCGGGGACGGGAGGAAGGCTCGGTCGGGGTGGTCGGTCGGCGGCTTAGCGTGGGGTTGGTCTTGGGAGGAAGGAGCGGACGTGGCCCAGCCGGTGCCGTTGGGTTCGCGTGATCGCCCGTTACGCATGCTGGAGCCGCTGCAGGGCCGCCTGCGCTGGCTGTTCCAGCAGACAGACGACCCGAAGGTGCTGTGCGAGGAGCACACTCACCTCTACGAGGCTATCGCCTCCGGCGACCCGGACCGAGCTGCGGCGGAAGCGATCCGCCACGTCCGCCACAACCGCGAAGTCGCCCAGAACCTCCTCTTCCCGGAGGCCTGAGACGCAACGGCCCTCCTGCGGAACTACAGGTGCTGCTCGGCGATCTTCTCCGCGAGGACCGGGAGGAGAGTTGCTGCTTCGCGGATGCAGCGTTGGGGGTCCGGCTCGATGTCGGTGAGGGCGTAGACCGCTTCGATGCCCGCTTCACGCAGGCGCTCCGGGGAGAGTTCCGAGCGGCCCGCGATGGCCACCACCGGGACGTTCGCCGCGCGGGCTCGGGCCGCCACTCCGGCCGGGCCCTTGCCGTTGAGGGTCTGCTCGTCGATGGAGCCCTCGCCGATGATCACCAGGCCCGCGCCGTCCAGCTGGCGGTCGAAGTCGATCAGCTCCAGGACCACGTCGACGCCGGGGCGCATCCTGGCACCGAGGACGGCGAGCGCTCCGTAGCCGACGCCTCCGGCCGCACCGGCTCCCGGCTGGTCAGCCACGTCGTGGCCGCCGGCCGCCAGCACAGCGCGGGACCAGTTCGCCAAGGCCTCGTCCAAGAAGCGCACCTGATCGGGGTCGGCGCCCTTCTGCGGGCCGTAGACGTGGGCCGCGCCGCGCTCGCCGAGCAGCGGATTGTCCACATCGGACGCAAGGATGATCTCGGTGTCGGCCAGTCGCGGGTCCAGGCCGGAGAGGTCCACCGAGGCGACTCGCGACAGTGGTCCACCGCCTGGGGGCAGGGGATGCTCCGCAGCGTCCAGAACCCGTGCCCCCAGGACGGTGAGCATTCCGGCGCCGCCGTCGGTGCACGCGCTGCCACCGACGCCGAGCACCACAGTTCGCGCGCCCGCGTCCAGCGCCGCCAGGATCGCTTCGCCGGTGCCCTCGCTGGACGCCGCCAGCGGAGCCAGGTCGTCGGGGTCCAGCAGCGCCAGCCCGGAGGCCGACGCCAGCTCCACCACGGCCTTGTCGTCGTAGATCGCGATCTCGGTGTCCACCGGATCGCCGACCGGCCCCGAGACGATGACCGGGATCGACACGTACCCGGCGGCCACCGCGGCCTGCACGGTGCCGTCCCCGCCGTCGGCGACGGGGGCCGACCGGACCTCCACCTCGGGCCGGACCCGGCGCAGGCCGGTGGCCACCGCTGCGGCCACCTCCGGCGCGGTCAGCGAGCCCTTGAACTTGTCCGGCGCGATCAGGACGGGTCCAGGCAAAGCGAACTCCTGTTGTGCAAAGGGGTAGGTGTTCCCCGCCGTGACGCCCGGCACGTGCGCGGCGGGGAACACCGAGGGTCGTCGGACATTCCACCCGACCACCCCGTCTGTGGGAAGTGGGGAAGGCGTTCACCGGAACACCACCGCGCGTTCCGGTGAACGCTCCCCTCGCGGGACTGCCCTGAAGTCCCGCACGGGGTGCGAGAGTGTGCAACAGGACCGATCGGCCCGGTTCCCAACGGGCCGACGCCCTCAGCACCCCGAGTTCAATCAGGCGTTCGGCACTTCCTCCGGTTCGATCATGGCGTCGATCCGGAGGCCTCGAGCGGTGTTCGCCTCGCGCTCGATCATCACCTCGACCAGCACGGGCCTGCTGGTGGCGACGGCCTCCTTGCGGGCCCACTCGATCGTGTCAGCGATGTCGCTCGGCTCGAAGACGCGGCGACCCGCGCAGCCGTAGGCCTCCATGATCTTGACGTTGTCCGTGCCGTGGTCGTCGTAGTGGATGTCGACCTCGGTCTTCATGCCGAACGCGTCGCCCTCGGCCTGGCGGATCAGGCCCAGGTACTCGTTGTTCAGCATGATGATCACGAACGGGACGTCGTACTGGGCCGCGACCGCCAGCTCTTCGACCAGGAACTGGAAGCCGTAGTCACCGACCACCGCGACGACCTCGGCGTCCGGCTTCGCGGACTTCACGCCGATCGCCGCCGGGATCTCCCAGCCGAGCGGACCGGCCTGGCCGCACACCTGGTAGTGCCGCGGCAGGTGCGCGGTCTGGAACTGGCCGCCCCAGATCTGGTAGAGCCCGATCGCGGTGACGAAGTAGGCCTCCGGCGGGAAGATCTCGTTGATCTCCCGGTACACGCGCGGCGCCTTGATCGGCACGGTGTCGTAGTCGTCCGGCCGGGTCAGGATCTGCTTGAGCACGCCAACCCGGGCGACCCACTCGGAGTGGTCCTTCTTCGCGTTCCGCTTGCGGGCGGCCTCGATCAGCGCGTCCAGGAACAGCCGGGTGTCCGAGACGATGCCCAGGTCCGGCCCGAAGACCTTGCCGATCTGGGTGGGTTCGATGTCGACGTGGATGAACTTGCGCTCACCGCGGTAGGTGTCCAGGGCACCGGTGTGCCGGTCGCCGAAGCGGGCGCCCAGCGCCAGCACCAGGTCGGTCTCCAGGAACGACTGGTTGCCGTAGCGCTGGCTGGTCTGGATACCGGTCATGCCGGCGAACAGCTCGTGGTCCTCCGGGAAAGAACCCTTGCCCATCAAGGTGATCTGCACCGGGACGCCGAGCAGCTCGGCCAGTTCCCGAACCTGCTCGTGGGCGTCACCGAGGATGACACCACCACCGGCGAGGATCAGCGGCCGGTCGGCCTCCAGCAGCATGTCCAGCGCGCGCTCGACCCGCGGCAGGTGCGGCTCGACGGCCGCGATCGGCAGCGGGGCGTCCAGCGCCGGGTCCCACTCGATCTCCTGCTTCTGCACGTCCAGCGGCAGGTCGATCAGCACCGGGCCGGGGCGGCCGGAGCGCGCGATGCGGAACGCCTCGCGGAAGATCCACGGCGCCTGCGCGGCCTCCTTGACCTGCACCGCCCACTTGGTGACCGGCTTGGCGATGTCGACGATGTCGACCGCCTGGAAGGCCTCCTGGTGCAGCTTGCTGGACACCGCCTGGCCGGTGATGCACAGGATCGGGATGGAGTCGGCGATCGCGGTGTAGAGACCGGTGATCATGTTGGTGCCGGCCGGACCGGAGGTGCCGATGGCCACGCCGACGTTGCCGTTGGTGCGGGCCCAACCGTCGGCCATGTGGGTGGCGCCCTCTTCGTGGCGGACGATCAGGTGCTCGATGCCGCTGTCCTCCATCGCCGCGTACAGCGGGAGGATCGCCGCGCCGGGGCAGCCGAAGGTGATGTTCACGCCCTCGGACTCGAGCACGTCGACGACGGCCTGCATGACGGGGACTTTGGCCATGGTGTAAGACTTCCTCTCGGGTGCTGCGCGCACCTTGTTGGGAACGGGTCAGTGGTTCTGGTTGCTTGGCGGCGCTTGGACCGCTGACCCGTGACCGTCTTGCTCTTCGAGATCGCCCGGTCGAGGCGGGGTTTCCATGACAGCGGCGCGTCAGCGCCACCGTCGGGGTGGTAGTCGGGCGAAGGGCTGGCCTTCGCGAGAAATTGACCGTCACCGGGGTGAACGTCAACTTCTCGCGAAATTGACCACTGCAGGTGGAACGGCGTTGCTGCGCAGGGGTTCTGCCGCAGGAGACGAGGGATCCCCCACGCAGCACCGCAGTCTCGGGGTCGTGAGTGCGAAAACTGGCTCCAACCGGGTTATGCACTCACGACCGGTTCTCAGTCGCGGCCGTTGAGCTGCGTGATCTGCTTGAGCAGACCGGAGTGGTCGAGCTTGCCGTCGCCCTGGGCGACGGCCGCGGCGACCAGCTGGCTCACCAGCGAGCCGAGCGGAATCGTCAGACCCGCGTCGCGAGCGGCGGCCTGCACGATGCCCATGTCCTTGTGGTGCAGCTCGAGGCGGAAGCCGGGAGCGAACTCGCGACCGCGCATCTTGTCGCCCTTGGCGTTGAGCACGGCGCTGCCGGCGAGACCGCCGCCCAGAACCTTGAGCCCGGCCTCGGTGTCCACGCCGTGCGCCTCGAGGAACACCAGCGCTTCGGCGACCAGACCGATGTTGCCGGCCACGATGAGCTGGTTGGCGGCCTTCACGGTCTGCCCGGCGCCGGACGGTCCAACATGGACGATCGTGGTGCCGACCGCATTCAGAACGTCTTGCGCCGCAGCGAAAGCGTCCGTCTCGCCACCGACCATGATGGACAGCGTGCCGTCGATGGCCTTCGGCTCACCACCGCTGACCGGCGCGTCCAGGGCGTGAACGCCCTTCTCCGCGGCGGTTTCGGCCACACGACGCGAGACGTCCGGGCGGATGGTGCTGCAGTCGATGAGCAGCGCGCCCGACTTGGCGTTGGCCAGCACGCCGTCCTCGCCGAGCACGACGGCCTCGACGTCCGGCGAGTCCGGCAGCATGGTGAAGATGATGTCGGCGTCGCGCACGGCCTCGGCAACGCTGGCCGCGGCCTTGCCGCCGTCGGCGACCAGCTTGTCGACCTTGGCCTGGCTGCGGTTGTAGCCGACGACCCCGTGCCCAGCCTTGACCAGGTTGGCCGCCATCGGGCCGCCCATGATCCCGAGCCCGATGAATCCGACCTTGCTCATGGTGTTACCTCCGTATGAGCCTGGAAACAGGCTTGGCTCAACGCTTGTTTCGGTCTTTGTCTTTGAAGCGGCGCAGCCGCTTAACCCACCTACGACGCTTGCACCGCCGCGGGTTCTCAGACTGTGCCCGCCCGACTTGGGCTCTTGGCGAGGACAGCCCGTTTGCCGTGTATTGGCCATACATAAAAACGGGATCCCGCAGCCAGGCGACGTCTGAGGTTCCGCCACCCGCACCGCCACGCAAACGAGCCTGGAAACAGGCTTGGCTCAGCGCTTGATCCAGCTGAAGCTGTCTGCGCTGGCTCCGCTCGGCTTGTACTCCAGCCCGATGTATCCGCGGTAGCCCGCGGCGTCGAGCCGGTTGAAGTAGTGGTCGAAGTCGATCTCGCCGGTGCCCGGCTCGTTGCGCCCCGGGGCGTCGGCGATCTGCACGTGGCCGATGGCCGCGGCGTGCTTGTCCAGCACCGCGTTCGGGTCGTCGCCGTTGACCACCAGGTGGTAGATGTCGAACAGCAGGCGCAGGTTGTCGCCACCTCCGGCGGCGCGCACCCGGTCGATCACCTCGATGGCGTCGTCGGCGGTCTTCAGCGGGTAGGCGGGCATGCCGCTGACCGGCTCGATCAGCACCGTGCCGTCGACGCGCTCCAGTGCCCTGGAGGCGCGCAGCAGGCTCTCGGTGGCGACCTGGTCCTGCGCGGCCGGGTCGACGCCGTCGATCCGGTTGCCGTACAGGGCGTTGAAGGCGCGGCAGCCGAGGCGCTCGCCGATGCCGACGAGAACGTCGACGTTGTCGGCGAACTCGCCCGCCCGGTCGGGGTTGGACAGCACGCCGCGGTCACCCGCGGGCATGTCCCCAGCGAAGAAGTTCAGGCCGACCAGGGAAACCCCGGCGTCCTCGATGGCCTGCACGAACCGGTCCACGTCCCGGTCGGCGGGCACGGCCTCCGCGAACGGCCACCAGAACTCCACCGCGTCGAAACCAGCCGCCTTGGCCGCCGCGGGTCGGTCCAGCACGTCCAGCTCGGCGAACAGGATCGAGAGGTTGACCTCGTACCGGTTCGGATCCATGGGCACCCCCTCGGGAGAAGATTCGGAGATCTCGTACCTGAAATTTCGCTATGCGGAAATCTTGTTTCGTACAGCGATAGATTAGCGGCATCTCGCAAGCCGCGCAACGACTCCTCCCGAGTTACCCACCGCCATGAACTGCGCTGCGCAGAGCCGAAAACCGCGCGCGCAGCGCGACGACTACCGTGCGAGCAGGGAGGTTCCGCCGATGATGTTGCGAGCTGAATTCACCACCGAGCCCTTCGAGGGCGAGGGCGAGCCACCGGCGCACGCCGTGGCCGCGCGCGACTGCCTTCGCGCTGCCGGACTGGAGCCCGACTTCGGTCCGCTGGGCACGTCGATCGCCGGCGACCGGGAGACGCTGCTGCCCGCGCTGGCCCAGGTGGTCGAGACCGCGCTGAACACCGGTGCGAACCGGATCACTCTGCAGGTGACCGTCGACGACACCGAAGACGGTCAGGTTTAGGCTGGTCAGCGTGCATCCGCTCGCCAACGCGATCGCTCCGCTACTGGAGCACATCGGCGGCACCGCCGTGCCCGCGGACCAGCGCCAGCCCGGCGACGTCGTCCTGTACTGGGAAGGTGCCCCGGCGGTCGCCGTCCGGCTGCCCGACGAGGAGCTGACCAGCGCCCTGGACCGGATCATCCGCGCGGTCGAGACCGAACTGGGCGGCCCCCTGCCGGACCTGCCGCGCCCGGAGAAGCAGCGCGCCGTCCGGCTCCTCGAAGAGCGCGGCGCGTTCACCATGCGCAAGTCCGTGGAGACGGTGGCCAAGGCGCTCGGCGTCAGCCGCTTCACGGTCTACAACTACCTCAACCGCGAGCAGGCCGACCACAACTGAGAGCCTGTTGGTGGTTGCCTTGCCCGCGTGGTCGCTCAGCGGAACCTGAGAGGTTCCCCGGACTGCGGGTGGTCACCCTGCATAGGTGATCCAAGCGGCTGACGCCGCTTCCACAAGCGCGGACGGCATTCGCCGACAGGCACCGACGCACTCCCACCAAGCCCCTCTTGCCCGCCTGACAAGAGGGGCTTGATTGTGCCGGTCGCACAACCCGCGACCAGGATTTTTCAACAAAGTGTTGACACTCGTGCAGCTCAGTCGTAGCTTTTGCCGCACCGAAGCTCTGACCAGCAGCCTCAGCACAGCCCAGGCATGCTCGGACTTCCGTCCGCCGCCTCCGCTCCCCCGAAAACCTTCGGGGCCGCACACATCCTGTGAGAGTTCGCGATGTCAACAACCACTCGACCGGACCGGCTCAACGGCCTGCCTCGCGCGGAATTCGTCGAGCAGCTCCTCGCCTGCCTGGACATCCCGCGTTGGGCCGCCGACATCGCCGACCGGCGCCCGTTCGCCGACGCCGACGCGATCTACCGGGCGGGCGACGACGCCGCCCCCGTGCTGACCCGCGAGGAGATCGACCAGGCGCTGGCCGCGCACCCGCGCATCGGCGACCGGGTGCAGGGCTCGGACACCTCGTCGGAGTTCTCCCGCAACGAGCAGGCCGGCGTCGGCGACGACGCGGAGCTGGCCCGCGCGCTGCGGGAGGGCAACGAGTCGTACGAGCGGCGGTTCGGGCACGTCTACCTGGTCTGCGCCAGCGGTCGCAGCGGCGAGGAGCTGCTGGAAATCCTGCACTCCCGCCTGGACAACGAGCCGGAAACCGAGCTGCGGATCGTCGAGGACGAACTCCGCAAGATCGCACGTTTGAGATTGGCAAAGGTGATCGAAGGATGAGTGCCGTCACCACCCACGTTCTCGACGCCGCACGGGGCAAACCCGCGGTCGGTGTCGCGATCCGGCTGGAGGCCGCCAAGGGCGCTGAGTGGGAGACGCTCGCCGACGGGCGGACCGACGACGACGGCCGGATCAAGGACCTCGGCCCGGAGCGGCTCGAGGTCGGGGACTACCGGCTCACCTTCGACACCGGTGCGTACTTCGAGTCCCAGGGCACTGCGTCGTTCTACCCGCAGGTCCAGATCACCTTTCGGATCACCGATCCGGAGCAGCACTACCACGTTCCGATTCTGCTGAGCCCGTTCGCCTACTCCACCTACCGAGGGAGCTGATCGCCCCATGGGCATCGTCTTGGGTCCCAACCAGTACGGCAAGGCTGAGGTCCGCATCGTTTCGGTCAACCGGGACCAAGCGCGCCACACCATCAAGGACCTCAACGTCAGCTCCTCGCTGCGCGGCGACCTCGAGAGCGCGCACCTCACCGGTGACAACAGCAACGTGCTGCCCACCGACACGCAGAAGAACACGGTCTACGCCTTCGCCAAGGAAGCACCGATCGGCGAGATCGAGGACTTCGCGCTGCGGCTGGGCCGGCACTTCGTCGGCACCGCGGACGGGATCAACGGGGCTCGCATCCTCATCGACGAGTACAGCTGGGAGCGCATTCCGGTCGGCGGCACCGGCCACGACCACTCCTTCGCCCGCTCGACCGACGAGAAGCGCACCACCGCGGTGACCATCGACGGCGACCAGGCTCACGTGGTGTCCGGGCTCAAGGACCTGATCGTGCTCAAGTCCACCGGCTCGGAGTTCTGGGGCTACCCCAAGGACAAGTACACGACGCTGGCCGAGACCAACGACCGGATCCTGGCCACCGCGGTGACCGCTCGCTGGCGCTACCTGCACACCGACGTTGCCTGGGGCAAGAGCTTCGAGTCGATCCGCGCCACCATGCTGGAGGCCTTCGCCACCACGCACAGCCTCGCGCTGCAGCAGAGCCTGTACGAGATGGGCAAGGCGGCCATGGAGAAGCACCCGGAGGTGGCCGAGGTCCGGCTGTCGCTGCCGAACAAGCACCACTTCCTGGTCGACATGGAGTACTGCGGTCTGGAGAACAACAACGAGGTGTTCTTCGCCGCGGACCGCCCGTACGGCCTGATCGAGGGCGTCGTCAAGCGCGACGACGTCGAGGAAGCGCCGCAGGCCTGGTACAGCCTTCCGCAGTTCTGATCGAGGAGGAAGTCGTGACTCGCCCTGCTTTGCGGTGCCAGTAGCGGGACCTCAGTGCTCGCCTGGACTCCGGGAGCCCTGACTTATGTATGACCAATACACGACGTCAGGGCTGTCCTCGCCAGGCGAACACTGAGAACCCGCGGCGGTGCGAGCTGCCAGGGTGGGTTATGCGCCTGCGGCGCATGCGGCATCTTCCGCGCAGTGCGAGCAAAGCTTCGCAGTCACTGCTTACCGCAGAACGCTTCCGCCGGGAACGACGGCGTTTCCCGGCGGAAGCCGCGCACCACCGGGCTCCCCCGCAGCAGGGAGTCGGCTTTTTCGAGGATCACCGACGATCCTGGACCTAGGGGCCACCGAACGGAGATATTTCCTGGTGGCCCCTTGCTGCTATCCGGACTTCGGGCAACCGCCCGGAAACCCACAGGTCCACTGTGGAACGCAAATTGATTTTCCCGAAACGAGAAGAAAAAACCCGGCATTGATAGTGACCTGATCTGACCCTGCGGCCCAGGAGTCACCATGGCCCTCTTCAAGACCCGCCGCAACCGCGGCACCCGGAACGGACAACCCACCGACATCCACCCCGTGGACGAGGTGATGCCGCCAGTGCGCATGATGGCGTTCGGCGTCCAGCACATCGCCGCGATGTACGCGGGTGTGGTGGCACCACCGCTGATCGTCGGCGAGGCCATGGGCCTGCGGCCGACGCAGATGACCTTGCTCATCGGGGCGAGCCTGTTCACCGCGGGGATCGCCACCATGTTGCAGTCGCTGGGGATCTGGAAGATCGGTGCCCGGCTGCCGTTCGTCAACGGCGTCACGTTCGGTTCGGTCGCGCCGATGCTGGCCATCGTCGCGCAGCAGGGACAGCAGCAATCGCTGTCGGTGATCTACGGTTCAGTGCTGATCGCAGGCCTGCTGGCCTTCTTGATCGCCCCCTACTTCTCCCGCATGGTGCGGTTCTTCCCGCCCGTGGTCAACGGAACCGTGATCACGCTCATCGGTCTGGCGCTGATGCCGGTGGGCATCAAGTGGATCGCCGGGACCAACCCGGACGCCCTGGACTACGCAGCGCCGCAGAAGATCGCGCTCGGCGCGCTTACGTTCGTCCTGGTGCTGCTGTTCAACCGCTTCCTCAAGGGCTTCTGGAACCGGATCGCGCTGCTCATCGGCCTGGTGGTGGGCACGCTGATCGCCTGGCCGCTGGGGATGATCAACACCACCACGTTCGACTCGGCCCCGGTGTTCAACCTGCCCACGCCGTTCGCGCTGGGCGCGCCGGTGTTCGACCTGACCGCGACCATCTCGATCTGCATCGTGATGCTGGTGGCGATGATGGAGACCACTGCGGACATGGTCGCGCTGGGCGAGATCGTGGACCGGCCGGCCGATGAGAAGACCATCGCGGCCGGTCTGCGCGCGGACGGCGCGGGCAGTGCGCTCAGCGCTGTGTTCGGCGGTTTCACCTGCAGCGCCTTCGCGCAGAACATCGGTCTGGTGGCGCTGACCCGGGTGCGCAGCCGGTACGTGGTCGCGACGGCCGGTGGTGTGCTGGTGCTGCTGGGCCTGTTCCCGATCGTCGGCGCGGTCGTTTCTCTTGTGCCGCAACCGGTTCTGGGCGGTGCTGCGCTGGTGCTGTTCGGTTCGGTGGCCACCAGCGGCATCCGCACGCTGAGCAAGTCCGACCTCAGCGACCCGTTCAACTCGCTGATCGTGGCCGGTGCGCTGGGCATCGGTCTGGTCCCGGTGATCGCGCCGCAGTTCTACGAGCACTTCCCGTCGGCGCTGCGCACCGTGCTCGACTCGGGTATCAGCACCGGCTGCATCGCGGCCCTGCTGCTGAACCTGCTTTTCAACGCCTGGCGCAAGAAGCCGGCGGAAACCGGCCGAACCGTCGGCGGTGACACCGTCGCGATGATCGCGACTGTGCCGGGCGAGACCGCTGTCCCGGAACCCCGCAAGACGGTGAAGGACTCCTCCTCTTCCGAATCCGTGCACTGACGTTCACCGCTGAAGGGCACTTCCGAGCTCGGCTCGGAGGTGCCCTTCACCGCGTCCAGCGCGTGAGCTACTCGCTGACCGGCCGGGGCCGCGGGCTGCTGCCGATCCTGCAAGCGATGCACGACTGGGGCCGCAGCCGCTGAGCCGATCGTCCGAATGTGTTGCGGCAGATGGAGGTTCTTCCTCGGCGGTCGCATCTGGCTCTCGGTGGACTCGTTGATCCGGCGCAACGATGTACCGAAGTTGGGAGACGCGATGCGGGTTCGGGCACTGATGACCGCCGCACTGGCCGGGATGGCGATGCTGGCCACCCAAACCACAGCCACCGCGCAGCAAGCGGGTGATCCGCTCAGCGAGAAGCAGTGGGGACTCGCGCAGCTCCACGCGCCGGAGGCCTGGGCGACCAGCACCGGAGCCGGTCAGATCATCGCCGTGGTGGACACCGGCGTCGACCTCGGGCACCCCGAGTTAGCGTCGAAGCTCGTTCCCGGCGCGACTTTCGCCGCGTGCGGCGAGCGCCCGGCGCCGTGCGGCAACGGCGACTGGCGCGGGGTGGACGGCGTCGGCCAGGCCTCTGACGTTCACGGCACGCACGTCGCGGGCATCGCGGCCGCCGCGGCGAACAACGGCGTCGGCATCGCCGGGGTCGCGCCGGGTGCGCGGATCATGCCGGTCAAGGCGCTGGAGAACGGTTCCGGCAGCTTCGAGGAGATCGGCGCCGGCATCCGCTGGGCCGCCGACCACGGTGCGAACGTGATCAACCTCAGCCTGGGCGCCTCACCCGGCACGCAGCTGCTGACGCTGCTCGGCCAGGGCGCCGAGACCAAGGACGCCATCTCCTACGCGCGTGACAAGGGCGTGATCGTGGTGGCCTCCGCGGGCAACGAGACCGCGCCGCTGTGCGACACCCCGTCGTGGGAGGCGGGTGCGCTGTGCGTCGCCGCCACCGACTCGAGCGAACTGCACTCGGTGTACTCCAACCTCACCCTCAAGCCGGACATGAAAGCCGTTGCCGCGCCTGGTGGTTCGTCGCTGAAGGGCTGCGACGGCGACGTCTGGTCCGCGGTCCCGCGCGGCATGGGCTCGGCGGAGTGCGGCCAGGGCGACTACGACTCGCTGGCCGGAACGTCCATGGCCGCCCCGCAGGTCGCGGGCGTCGCCGCGCTGCTCGGCGCGCAGGGTCGCAATGCCGACGGCATCGAGCAGGCTCTGATGAAGTCGGCCCGCACGCCGGTCCTGGGCGTGCACGGAGTGTTCACG
Organism: Saccharopolyspora sp. NPDC002376; assembly: GCF_053593195.1. Taxonomy (NCBI): domain Bacteria; kingdom Bacillati; phylum Actinomycetota; class Actinomycetes; order Pseudonocardiales; family Pseudonocardiaceae; genus Saccharopolyspora; species Saccharopolyspora sp. NPDC002376. The sequence goes on along the minus strand of NZ_JBSFBZ010000005.1, from coordinate 42,001 downwards.
CCGCTGTACGGATACGGCATCGTCGACGCTGCTGCCGCGGTCAAGCAGCCCATGTGACCTGGCGCGAACGGGCCGTCCACGTCGGTAAATGACGTGGGCGGCCCGTTCGCTTACCACCAACGGCTAATAGCACCAACGATTTTCACGTCCTCCTACCAGCTCGGCTAAAACTCCTCGACCCGGCGCCGAAATCCCTGGACAATGATCACAGGACCGCGTTCGGTGCGCGGCCGTCGAGCTATCAGGAGCGTGGGAGCGATGGACCTCTCCAAGCTGTTCAAGATGGTGTCCCCGGCCAAGCACCACAGCCGCGATCACTCCGACATGGGGCACCGTCGCCGCGACAGCAGCGACGATCATCGTCGTCGCCGGGACAGCAGCGATGACCACCGTCGTCGTCGCGACAGCAGCGATGACCACCGTCGTCGTCGCGACAGCAGCGATGACCACCGTCGTCGCCGCTACGACAGCAGCGACGACAACCACCGACGTCACCACTCGCGCAGCAGCAGCGGCGGCCACTACCGGCGCCGCAGCCACAGCTGATCGCGGTAGACGGCGGTGTTGATCGACTCGTTGAGCTCTTACTACTACGGCGAACCGGACCACAACTGGGGAGCGGGCGAAGCCCCGCTGGCCCCGGGTGAACTCCTCGCGCCCGACTACCGGGTCGTCGACCACCTGCGCCGCGGCAACCGCCTCGACGTCTACGACGTCTGGAGCGAAGAGCGGTCCTGCCGCTGCGTCGCCAAGACGGTTCGGCCGGAGCGAGCCGAGGACCAGCGCGCGGTGGGATGGCTGCGCAACGAGGGCGTGCTGCTGACCCAGTTCACGCACCCGCACCTGGTGCGCGGCTACGAGATCGTCCGGACCGAAGAGCCCTCGCGACCAGCGGTGATCACCGAAACCCTGCCCGGCCACACGCTGAGCTACCTGATCGACGAGCACGGCAGGTTGCGCCCGATCGACGCCGCGGTGCTGGGCATCCAGCTGTGCTCGGTGCTGACCTACCTGCACCGCCGGGGCTGGGTGCACCTCGACGTCAAACCGTCCAACATCGTCGAGGTCGGCGGCCGGGCGGTGCTCCTCGATCTGAGCCTGAGCTGCCGCATCGGCGAGCGCAGCTCAGCGGGCACCTTCGACTACCTCTCCCCCGAGCAGGCCAGGGGCGAGGCGATGACTCCCACCGCCGACACCTGGGGCCTGGGCATCACGCTCTACGAAGCCCTCTCCGGCACCACCCCGTGGGCGGACGTCTCCCACCGCGAGCACAGCAGCAACGGCACCCGCTACTACCCGCAACGCGACCGGACCGCGGCACCGCTGCGCACCCACCGCCGCCTCCCCGCAGCGCTGTCCAGCACCATCGACGCCTGCCTCGACCCGAACCCGAACTCCCGCCCAACGGTCGAAGAAGTGGCAACCAAACTGGTCGCCTGGTCCGGAACCGACCCCCGAACCGCCGTGTCCTGACTCAATTTCAATGAGGTTTTTCCAGGCTCGTTTTGCGTGGCGGTGCGGGTAGCGGAACCTCAGACGCCGCCTGGCTGCGGGATCCCGTTCTTATGTATGCCAATACACGGCAAACGGGCTGTCCTCGCCAAGAGCCCAAGTCGGGCGGGCACAGTCTGAGAACCCGCGGCGATGCAAGCGTCGAGGGCGGGCTATGCGCCTGACGGCGCATGCGACCCTCGACGCGCGGCGCCGTCGTGCTTCGCGGTCACCAGCCGGACAGGATGAAAAACGGTCAGTCGTGACGCAGGGTAGGACGAGTGCTCAGCGGCGACGGCGGAATGCGATCGCGGTGGTGATCAGCACGGCAGCGAGAACGAACTGGCCGCCCCAGACGATGCGGTTCACGCTGACCGCCGGGTGCCAGCACACCGATCCGTCAGCCGAGATCGAGAACGCCCCAGCCGGGCGCGCCACCACGCCGACGCCGCGCCCGTCGTCGTCCCGGCGACCACGACGTCCACCTCCGATGCGGATGTTGGCGACCGGCACCAGAGTGGTGTCGCCCTGCTGCACGGGCTCGCCGAAGACCTGGTGCTTGCCCAGCCGATCGGCGAGCGTCGCGACGATGTCGTTGTGGTCGTTGTCTGCCATGCTCATCCCCCAAAGCGAAGCGAGTTCCGGATACCCGACATTAGCCCGTCCCACACGCCCACGCCGCCGAGATCGACCACATTTTCGTGTCGGCACCACTCAGAAGCGGATGACCTACCGGACACGCCATGTCCACCCGGTGCTCACAGCTCCGTTCGATTCCGCGACCGGGCGTCGTCGACAGGAGTTCCGCTGTGCAGGACACCGGCGATGGCCCGATCTCGCCACGCAGCGGTCGAGTCGTACAGATCAGCTTCGATGTCCACAGTCGACACCAGTACACCAGCCACGTTCCGGCGCAGCCGACCGACGGTGACACCGTCGGCGCGCACGAAGAAAGCCGGCCACAGGCTCTCCGCGGTCGAGGAATTCGGGCAGCTGATCCACACGTGATTGCTCGCCGCTGCCGCCGTCATCGCAGCCGGCATCGTGACGCCCGGGAAGGTGAGCGTTGCCGCCTGGTTCAACCGCTTGAACTCCGACCCGATGACGGACTCGATCACAGCCACCCGCTCCGCCGGGATGTTTCCGGCGTGGTACGAGTGGAAAACCACTTGCACACCCAGTTTTCGGTACTCCCGGTACAGCTCGGGGTAGCGGTAGTCGTGGCAGATCAGCGCACCGCAGCGGATGCCGCCGATCTCCCAGGTGCTGAGGTGGTCCCCGGGGCTGTAGTGCGCGAGATCGCCGGAACTCCCATCCGGCGGCCCGGCGCAGAAGCACTTGTCGTAGCGGTCGGCGAGCTCACCAGAGGCGTCGATCACGTAGAGGCTGTTGTGCGGTTTGCGGTCGCCGCTGAGCCGGTGCGCCGAGCCGAGCACCACCCAGATCTCCAGCTCGCGGGCCAAATCCATCAGCTCGGTGGTGGCCGACCGCAGCAGCTCCCAGTCGAACCCGTCGAAGCTGTCGAAGTCGGCGCCCGCATAGCCGGACAACGCCCCCTCCGGGAAGTGGGCCACGTCCGCTCCCCGCTGCTTCGCAATGCGCAGCTGCCGCGCGATGTGCCGAGCGTTGTTCCGGATGTCCGCACTCACCGGGAACTGGCACGTTCCCACCCGCATGACGGTCATGCGGGTCATGATCCGCGCGCACTCCGCTCAGATCCAGGTCAGGCGCGCAAAAGACGAAGGATTCCGCCGATCGGGTTGGCGGCGCCCTTCGCCAGGTGGCTCAGAGGCGGCCGAGCTTGCGGATCTCCTCCTCCGAGAGGCCGGTCATCTCCTTGACCTCGGCTGCGTCGATGCCTCCGTTGTCGAGAGCCCGGACGAAGGACGCCGCCAGGGCGCGGGCCGTTGCCGGCTCGTCCAGGACAGCTCCGCCGCTGGCCGACGCGTACGCCGAGAGGCGGGTTGCTTCCGCGGGCGCGGAGTCGCGGAAGGCCGCGAAGACCGCTGCGTAGCGGGTCACCAGCTGGGCCGGGTGGAGGTCCCAGCCCTGGTAGAACCCGTGCTCGAGGGAGCGGCGGGTGAGGTCGTAGTGGGTGCGCCAGCCGTGGTGGACCTGGTCGCCGACCGGCAGGACGTTCGTCGAACCGTCGGAGAGGAACACCCCGGTGCCGGCCGCGGACACCTGCATCACGTGGCGGGCGAAGTCGCAGGCGCGGTGCGCGAGGTGCTGGTGGGCGGCAGTCAGGCCGCAGCTGGCTGTGTAGTCGTAGGTGCCGAAGTGCAGACCGGTGACCCGGCCGGCGCTCGCGCGGAGGAAGCGCGGCAGCGCAAGACGCCCCTCGGAGTCCACAATGGACTGCGTGGTCTCCACCTGGATCTCGAAGCGCAGCGACCGCTCCGGCAGACCCAGCTGCTGCTCGAACAGCCCCAGGAACTCGACGAACACCTCGACTTGCGCGACGTCGACCACCTTCGGGAAGGTCAGCACGAACCCGTCGGGCAGGCTGCCGTGCTTGGCCAGCAGCGCGGTGAGGAAGACGTCCAGCGTGCGCACCGAACGAGCGCGCAAATCCGGAGTGTCGAAGGACTTCACCCGCAGCCCGAAGTTCGCCGGTGCCGCGCCGTCGCGCAGCCAGTCGGCGAGCACACCGGCGGTGCGCTCGGCTTCGGCGTCCTCCGCCTCGTCACCGGGATTGCCGTAGCCGTCCTCGAAGTCGATGCGCAGGTCCTCCAGCGGGGAGTTCTGCAGCTTGGCGCGCAGCCGCGGGTGCACGGCCCGGGCGATCTCGGCGTCCATGCCGAGGATCTCGATCAGGTCCTCGGGTCGAGCCGCGTCCCGGTCGAGCGCGGCCAGCGCCTCCTGCTCCCACTGCCGCACCGTGTCGGCGTCGACCTTGTTCGCCGGCACGTAGCAGGTGTGCACCGGCTGCCGAACCGCCCGCGCACCCGGATAGGTGTCGGCGATGTGCTCGTCCACGGCGGAAAGCCGGTCGAGCCTGCGGTTGACCTCGGCGGTTTCCAGCGAGGTTCTGGCCACTTGCGCTCCCTTCGGTTCGACAGCCGGGAGGCGTCCCCGGCTGCCCCGCTCGGCTGCAGCGAGGGGGCCGTGCGTCCCCGGAACGCGATTTCAATGGAAATCAGACGTCCAATTTCCATTGAAATCGCGTGGAAGACGCACGACCCCCGATCACCGCAGTTCGATCAGTCGATCTGCTCGTAGGCGGGCAGCGTCAGGAAGTCGACGAACTCGTCGGCCACCGCCACCTGCTCGAACAGCTCGACCGCCCGGCCCAGGTTCTCGACCGGGAAGCCCTCCTCGGCACGCAGCTGCTTCTCCGTGTCGGCCAGCGCCTCGCGAACCAGGTCGGTGGTGACCCGCTCGCCGCCGGCCAGCACGACGTCGTTGTGCAGCCACTGCCAGATCTGCGACCGGGAGATCTCCGCGGTCGCGGCGTCCTCCATCAGGTTGTGGATCGCCGCCGCACCGTTGCCGCCCAGCCAGGACACGATGTAGCGGACACCCACGTCGACCGCCGCGCGCAGACCCCCGATGGTCTTGTCACCCGGGGTCTCGGCGACCGCGAGCAGCTGGTCAGCGGTCACCGCGACCTCGTCGCGAGTGCGGTCGATCTGGTTGGGCTTGTCGCCCAGCACCGCGTCGAACTCCTCGAAGCAGATCGGCACCAGACCGGGGTGGGCGACCCAGGAACCGTCGAAGCCGTCGCCGGCCTCGCGCTTCTTGTCGGCGTGCACCTTGTCCATCGCGGCTGCGTTGGACTCGTCCTTGGTCGGGATGAACGCGGCCATGCCGCCGATGGCGAACGCACCGCGCTTGTGGCAGGTGCGCACCAGCAGCTCGGTGTAGGCGCGCATGAACGGCGCGGTCATGGTGACGGCGTTGCGGTCCGGCAGGATGTACTTGTCGGAGTCGCGGAAGGTCTTGATGACGCTGAACAAGTAGTCCCAGCGACCGGCGTTGAGGCCCGCGGAGTGATCGCGCAGCTCGTAGAGGATCTCCTCCATCTCGAACGCGGCCGGGTAGGTCTCGATCAGCACCGTGGCGCGCACCGAGCCGTGCTGGACGCCGAGCGCCTGCTGAGCGTGGGTGAACACGTCGTTCCACAGACGAGCCTCGAGGTGGCTCTCCATCTTCGGCAGGTAGAAGTAGGGCCCGCTGCCGCGGCTGAGCAGCTCCTTGGCGTTGTGGAAGAAGTGCAGGCCGAAGTCGACGAGGGCGGCCACCGCGGGCTTGCCGTCGACGAGGACGTGCTTCTCGTCGAAGTGCCAGCCGCGCGGGCGCACCAGCGGCACGGCGTGCTTGACGTCGTCGCGCAGCTTGTACGTCTTCTTCTCGGTGACCAGCTCGATCTGCTTGCGCACCAGGTCGTAGAGGTTGACCTGGCCGGAGACGACGTTGCTCCAGTGCGGGGTGTTGGCGTCCTCGAGGTCGGCCAGCCAGACCTTGGCGCCGGAGTTCAGCGCGTTGATCGCCATCTTCCGGTCGGTCGGGCCGGTGATCTCCACGCGGCGGTCGGCGATGTCGGCGGGCGGCGCGGCCACCTGCCACTCGCTCTCGCGGATGTGCCGGGTCTCCTCGAGGAAGTCCAGCCGGCCCTTGGCAGTGGCCTCCGCGCGGCGCTGCTTGCGACGCTCGAGCAACTCGTCGCGCCGAGCGCCGAAGGCGCGCTGCAGACCGGCCACGAACTCGAGCGCTTCTTTGGTGAGGATCTCGTCCCCGCGCTCGACGGCGCCGCCGATGACCTGCACTCCTGCTGCCGTTTCGGACATGAGAAGTCCACCCTTTCTGCTGCCGGGTTCCAGACGGTGGCTGATGGCTCACCTTGCCGCGTGGCGGACTGACGCGCACCCGAGGCTGCGCGGCGGCCGTTCCGCTTGCGGTACGCCCGTAATGTTTTTCTGCATCGTGGATGTTAGTTTCCGCATAGCGTTCGAAGCAACATGAGCTGTCACACCCGTCACGGACTAGACTTCGGTCAGTCCGAAGGGCGAAAAGGGAGTTCTGCGATGACCACGGGCCCGCAACGGGCAAGCCAGGGCGGAGGGGTGCAGTCCGTCGAACGCACCTTCGAGCTGCTGGAACTCATGGCCGACGCCGGGGGCGAGGTGGCGCTGTCCGAACTCGCCGAGAAGTCCGGCCTACCACTGCCGACGATCCACCGGATCATGCGCACCCTGGTGAGCAACGGCTACGCCCGCCAACAACCGTCCCGCCGCTACGCGCTCGGCCCCCGGCTGATCCGCCTCGGCGAAACCGCCAGCCGCGCGCTCGGCTCCTGGGCCCGCCCCTACCTGGCGGAGCTCACCGAGGCGACCGGCGAGACCTCCAACATGGCGGTGCTCGACGGCGAGCAGATCGTCTACGTCGCGCAGGTGCCCTCGCAGCACTCGATGCGGATGTTCACCGAGGTGGGCCGCCGGGTCGACGCGCACGCCACGGCGGTCGGCAAGGCCGTCATGGCCACCATGCCGCCGGACACCGTGACCCAGCTGCTGTCCCGCACGACGATGCACCCGCAGACGGAACGCACCATCGTCACTGTCGAGTCGATGCAGGCCGAGCTGGACCGCATCCGCCAGCAGGGGTACGCCCTGGACGACGGGGAGCAGGAGGTCGGCGTCCGCTGCTACGCGGTGGCGGTCCCCGGAGCGCCGGCTGGCGCGGCGATCTCGATCAGCGGCCCGGAAGGCCGGATGACCCGCATCGCCACCGACGAGGTCATCCCCCTGATGCAGCGCCTGGCCAAAAACCTCTCCGAAGAACTCAGCGTCAGCAACACCGCCTGACCTCCGCAAACCACAGTTTCAATTGAAACTGTAGAACCTACCCACGGTGGATCACAGTTTCAATTGAAACTGTGGTCTCCAGGCACGGGGATTTACAGTTTCAATTGAAACTGTAAATCCCCTGCTGCACGATCTGGGGAATAAGCCGTGGGGACCTGGCGCTGGATGCGGCATGAGCGACGTGACGGAGCAGTCGACGGGTGTCGAGGCCCAGCGGTTGGTGGCGTTCAGCCATGACCCCAACGGCGGGAACCCCGCCGGAGTGGTGCTCGACGCGTCGGGGTTGACCGATGCGGCGATGCTGCGGATCGCCGCCGACGTCGGGTACTCCGAGACCGCGTTCTTGTTCCCTCGCGGTGAGCGCGCGTACGACGTCCGGTTCTTCAGCCCGAAGGCCGAGGTCTCCTTCTGCGGACACGCGACGATCGCCACCTCCGTCGCGCTGGCCGAACGCGACGGCGCCGGGCGGTTCGACCTGCACACGCAGGCCGGACTGGTCACCGTCGACACCCAGGTCGACGACTCCGGCCGGCACACCGCGTCGCTCACCAGCGTCCCCACCTCGGTGCGCGACGTCGAACCCGCCGTCCTCGCCGAGGCGCTGGCCGCGCTGGGCTGGACCAGCGACGACCTCGACTCAGAACTGCCGCCCCGCATCGCCTTCGGTGGCGCCGACCACCTCGTCCTCGCAGTGTCCACAAGGGACACCCTCGCGGCGCTGTCCTACGACTTCGACCGCCTCGGAAAGCTGATGGCCGACCAGGGCTGGACGACGCTGCAACTGGTTCAGCGCGAGAGCCCCGAGCTCTTCCACGCCCGAGACCCGTTCCCACCGGGCGGCGTCATCGAAGACGCGGCGACCGGCGCGGCCGCGGCGGCGTTCGGCGGCTACCTCAAGCACCTCGGCCTGGTCACCCCGCCTACGAGCTTCCGCATCCACCAGGGCTACGACATGGGCCGCCCCAGCATCCTCGACGTCGAGATCTCCGAGACCCACGACCAGATCCGGGTAACCGGCACCGCCACCCGAATCCCGTAACGGTCAGTTTTGTCCCCGATCCCAACGCGCCCACGGCATGTCGGGCACTGGAACCGCACGATCGGGCTAAGTTTTGCCAATTTCGCGCGAAATTGACCGCCCCAAGGGTGAACGTCAGGCGCGGAGCTTGGACTTGCAGCGGAGCCACCAGATCGTCAGCGCGACCGCTGCTGCCACAGCCAGGACGGGGAGACCTGCCAGGCCTGCGATGGCTTGGACTCGGTCGTAGGCGTCGCCGGACCAGGCTCCGAGGAGGACCAGGGTTGTTGCCCAGGTGATGGCGACCGGCAGGTTGCAGAGGGTGAAGCGGACGTGGGTCATGTGGGTTCGGGCCGCGAGGCGCGGTACCAGGGTTCGCACGGCCGCGAAGCACTGCGACACCGACACGGTCACCTCGGCACGACTGTCCAATACGGACACCAGACGCTCGAACCGCTGCTCCCCCAAGCGTTTCACCAGCTCGCGCCGCAGCAGACTGCCACGACGACCACGGTAGAAACCGTGCTGACACCCCAAAGCCGTCGCGCTCGCCGCACAGACCGCGGCCAGCCACACCGATACCACGCCCTGCCCGGCCAACCAGCCGAGCGCCAGGACAGTGCCCGTGCCCGGCAGGAAAACCCCGATCAGCAGGCCGGATTCGGCGAACAGCACGAGCGCCGAGGCGATCAGCGCGAGCGAACCGGGGATCCCAGCCAGGAAATCAGTCACCGGCCGAGCAATTCGGGTATCCGCGCATCCCACGATTCGCCGTGCGGCTCCAGCGTGATCTCGCGGACGTCGTCAATACGACGACGAATCCGCAGCATCAGGTGGCTATCCGCGAGCCGCTCCGCCAGCCCTTCGCCCCACTCCACCACGACCGCGGCTTCGGTGAGGTCGGTGTCCAGGTCCAGGTCGTCGATCTCGTCCAGCCCACCCAGCCGGTAGGCGTCGACGTGCACCAGCGCCGGGCCGGTGCCGGAATCCGGCCGGTGCACCCGCGCGATCACGAACGTCGGCGAGGTCACCCTGCCGGTGACGCCCATGCCCGCCGCGATCCCCCGCGCGAGCACGGTCTTGCCCGCACCGAGCGGCCCGTCCAGCAGCACCAGGTCGCCGGCACGCAGCGCCGCACCCAGCCGTCGGCCGAACTCGAGGGTGTCGGCTTCCTGCGGCAACGCCGCGATCCGCAGCGCAGAACTCACTTCCCGCTCGCCTTCCCGACCGCCCTGCGCAGCAGCGCGGCCAACTGCTCGGTGACCAATTCCGGCCGTTCCAGCATCACCGGGTGCCCAGCGCCTTCGACGCGCACCAGCGTCGCGTCCGGCAGCTCGGCGGCCAGGTTCTCGGCGTGCGGCGAGAACGGCGTGACCCGGTCGACGTCGCCGCTGAGCACCAACACCTCGCAGGTCCGCAGCGCGGCGAGCGCGGTCTTGCGGTCGTGCAGGCCGATCGTCTCCAGGAAGTCGGTGACGACCTCGACCGTGGTGGCCCCGATCATCTCCGCCATCAGATCCACCACCGCGGGCGAGATCTTGCGATCCCCGAACGACAGCGAGCGGATCAGGTTCCAGGTGATCTTGTCCCCCGCCCGCCGGGTGCGTTCCACCAGGTCGGGCTGGATGCTGGACAGCAGCGCGAGCCCGCGCGGCACCGGGTTGACGCGCGAGAGCCAGGTCCGGGGCAGCCCGGCCGCGCCGACCGAATTGGCCGCGGTGCCGATCAGCGCCACCGCGCGGACCCGGTCGCGGAACAGCTCCGGTTGCTGCTCGGCCAGCGCCATGATCGTCATGCCGCCCATCGAGTGCCCGACCAGCGCGATCGGTCCCTTCGGCGCCATCGCGCGCAGGACCGCGTCGAGGTCCCGTCCGAGCTGCTCGATCGTGCTGTTGCGCTTGGTGGAGTGCCCGGAACGGCCGTGGCTGCGCTGGTCGTACTGCACCAGCCGGATCCGCGGGTCGGTGAGCTCCGGCAGGTCGCGGCGCTGGAAGTGCCAGCAGCGGGAGTCCAGCGCGAACCCGTGCACCAGCACGACGGTCAGCTCCGGATCGCCACCGTCGGAGGGCTCGATCTCCTGCACCGCAAGCGGAACTCCATCATCAGCGGCCACAGTGGACTGTCGAGTGGGACGGAGCCGACCCAGTGGCTCATCGGCGTGCGGGTCCTCGTCGGCGTCGCGCTGCCCGGCCACTCGCGTGCTGTGCGCGACGACGCCGACCGCGGCGCCGGTGACCGCAGCCCCCAGCACACCGCTCGTCCAGGCCAGCGCCTGCCAGACGGGTTTCACACCGACTCCAGGCTCGTCACGTCTCGTCCTCGACGGTTCGCGTCACGCGCGGGCGGTACATGCCGGTGACGATCTCGTAGTGGATGGTGCCGATCTCGTCGGCCCACTCCGCCGCCGTCGGCTCGCCCCGGTCGCCCGGCCCGAACAGCAGCACCTCGTCGCCCTCGTGGACCTCGTCGTCGCCGACGTCCACCACCAGCTGGTCCATGCAGACCCGGCCGCGCACCGGACGCCGCTTTCCCGCCAGCCACACCGACATCCGGCCGGACAGCGTCCGCGGCACGCCGTCGGCGTAGCCCACCGGCACCAGCGCGAGCCCGGTCGGCCGGTCAGCTGTCCAGGTTTGGCCGTAGGAAACGCTCTCGCCAGCGGCGATGCGCTTGGTCAGCACCACCGAGGAGCGGAAGGTCATGGCCGGGCGCAGGTCGTGGTCGCCGTCCTGCGGCACCGGGTCCAGCCCGTAGACGGCGATGCCCGGCCGGACCAGTTCGAAGTGCAGGTCGGGACGGGTGAGCACGGCGGCCGAGTTGGCGATGTGCCGGATCGGGTTCAGCCCCGCCGCGCGCGCCTGCTCGTGCGCGCGCTGGAACCGCGCGGCCTGGTCGTCGATGGAGGGGTGGCCGAGCTCGTCGGCGCAGGCCAGGTGCGACCACATCGCGACGATCTCGACGTTGCCGTCCGCCTCGGCCTTCGCAGCGGCTTCCACCAGCGCGGGCCAGAGGTCGCCCGGGCAACCGCTGCGCGACAACCCGGTGTCGATCTTGAGGTGCACGCGCGCGACGCGATCCTGAGCCGCGGCCGCCGTCTCGATCTTCTGCAGACCGGACAGTGACGACGCGGAAAGCTCGATGTCCTCGGCGATCGCGGGCGCGAAGTCCTCGTCCGCGGCGTAGAGCCAGCAGAACACCGGAGCGGTGATGCCGGCCACGCGCAACTGCAGCGCCTCGCTGACGGAAGCAACTCCGAGGTAGTCGGCGCCGGATTCGAGCGCGGCGCGCGCTACGGTCACCGCGCCGTGACCGTAGCCGTCGGACTTCACGATGGTCATCGTGCGGGCGCCCGACTCGCGGGCACGCGCCGAGAGCACCCTCACGTTGTGGCGGATCGCACCGACGTCGATGCGCAGGTCGGCACGGTACGCAGGCTGGTCACTCATGGCACGGCCATAGTCGCACACAGCCCCACCACCCCATCCGACCAGCACCGCACGCCGCCCCGTTCGCCCCGGCACCGGCACAACTCGTCCGGGTAGGCAGTCGGGCTCTCAGATTCTCTTGAGTCAGTCAAATGAAGACCACGTAAATGACCACGGAATCAATCATCTAGCCGGCCACAGCCGCACGTGTGTCGATGCGGCTCACCTGCCGAAGGGCCATGTCGATCAGCTCCGCAGAGTCGCAGCAGCGGTCCACGAGCCCGGCCGCTACTGCCGCCGCCGGTTGGTAGCACACCGCACTACGAGACGAGGGCTGCACGACTCCGGCGGACATGATCCGGAAATCCGCTGCACACGCCAGCTCGTAGCCCGCCCCGACCGCGTCGCCGTTGACCGCGGCCACGACGGGACGTGGATGGGCGCGGAACACCTCCAGCGTGCGCGGCACCAGGTTCAACGCCTCCGCCCGAACCGGACCGGGCCCCGAGGCGAGATCGGGCGCGAAAACGCCGCCGATTCCGGTGAGCACGATGGCATGCTCCGGCCCGATGTAGGCGATGGCCGCCTGCAAGCTGTCCAGCAGTTCAGCGGTCAGCACTCCCCACGGCACCCCGCAGATCGCGACCACGATGGCCCCCGCCTTGTACTCCAAGTCGAGCATCGACGTTCTCCTCCACCGCGGCCCCGATGAATTCAGAGGATACGAACGCGGCACGCAATTCCCTGTCTCAGATTGAGACCACCGGCAGGCGCACGCGATGCGACATTCTGCGCAGCTCGGAATGTGAACCATTCCATCCGAAGTGAATAGATGCTCGAGCGGAAGGACTGCTTCAGTGATGGGCCGCAGATCTGATTCCCGCCGCTTCCCCGAGCCCCCGGGTGCGGGTGTGATGCACAACCCCGGCGACAGCACCGATCACGAGGAACCGGCCGTGCCGGTCGAATCGGGTGCCGTCATCGGACGCGAGGAACACCTGGCATGCCGGGAACAAGCACGTCACGCGCTGATTTCCGCCGGCTGGCAAGTGGAGTGACAACGACACAACAAGATCACGACATGAGAGAGGGTTGGGATGATCTTCATCACCGCTAAGTTCCGCGTCAAGCCGGAGCACTCCGACGCGTGGCCGGAGATCGCACGTGAGTTCACCGAGGCGACCCGTGCCGAGGCCGGCTGCAAATGGTTCGACTGGTCCCGCTCCATCGCGGATACCACCGAGTACCTGCTCGTGGAGGCCTTCGCGGACAGCGACGCCGGAGCGATTCACGTCGGGTCCGACCACTTCAGGGCCGCGCAGGAACTACTGCCGAAGTACCTCGCCGAGACGCCACGCGTCGTGAACATGGTGCTTGAGCAGGACGACTGGTCGGAGCTGGGTGAACTTGCCGTTCGCGACTGAGAGCGGCGATGACGACGGGTGTCACCGGAAACCGTTTCCGGTGACACCCGTCGTCATCGCGACTTGCTAGTAGATGTTCGACGGGCGCACCATGCCCTCGGCCAGGTCGCCCATGCCGGGAGCCACGATCGCGCCGGGGTTGACCAGCACCTGCTCGACGACCGCGGTCTCCGTGGTGATCAGGAGGGCCGCGATGGACGCCGCGCTCTCCAGCGCCGAACGAGTCACCTTCAGCGGGTCGATGACGCCCCCGGCAAAGAGGTCGCCGTACTGCCCGGTGAGCGCGTCGAACCCGTGACCGTTGTCCATGCCAGCCACCCGCGTGACGACTTCGTCGCCGTCGTAACCGGCGTTGGAGGCGATCCAGCGCAGCGGCTCGCCCAGAGCCCGCCGGACGATCTCACGCCCCACTTCGGCATCGCCCTCCAGGCAGGCCAACTCGACGCCGCGCGCGGCCTGCGCGAGCGCAGCACCACCGCCGGTGACCACGCCCTCCTCCAGGGCCGCCTTGGCCGCCGCCAGCGAATCCTCGACGCGCAGCATCCGCTCCTTGAGCTCGACGCTGGTGGCCGCGCCAACCCGCACGACGGCGATGCGACCCGAGAGCCGCGCGACCCGGAGCCGCAGGGCATCCTGGTCGTGCTCGATCCGAGCCCGCTCAAGCTGCTTTTCCAGCTGCCCGATCCGCGCCCGCACGATCGCCTCGTCACCAGCACCGCCGATGATCGTCGTCTTTTCCTCGGTGATCGTGATGTGCGCGCACCGACCGAGGTCCCGCTCGGACACCTCGGTCAGCGTGACACCCGAGTCCTCGCTGACCACCCGCCCGCCGAGCGCGGCGGCCAGGTCCTCCAGTTCGGCCACCCTGCGGTGCCCGAATCCCGGCGCGCGGACGACGACCGCGGGGAACGTGGCGTGCACGTTGCCGCTGACAATCATCTGGAGTGCCGGACCGTCGACGGTCTCCGCGAGGATCACCAGCGGCCGACCAAGACGCCGCGCAGCCTCCACGGTAGGCATCAGCTCCTGCACCTGGCTGATCTTCTTGTTCGTCAACAAGATGGCCGGGTCGTCAAAGCTCGCCTCCATCCGCTCCCGGTCGGTGACCATGTAGGGCGAGATGTAGCCGTGGTCGAACTCGATTCCGTCGACGAGCTCGACCCCTAGACCAGGCTCGCCGGACTCCTCGACCTCGACCACACCTTCGGCGCCCACCGCGGCCAGGGCCTGGGCGATCACGCGGCCGATCCGTTCGTCGTCGACTGCCGCCAGTGTCGCGACGCGCTCAAGCTCGACCTCACCGACGACCTGGGTCGCAGACTTTCGCAACCACTCGACGACCGCCTCGACGGTGTCCTCGATGCCCCGGCGCACCCGCATCGGGTTGGCTCCCTCACCGAGCGCGGCCAGCCCCTCCCGCACCATGGCCTGGGCGAGCACGGTCGCGGTCGTGGTGCCGTCACCGACGGCACCGTTGGTCTTCATCGCGACTTCCTTGACGAGCTGGGCCCCCATGTTCGCGAACGGTTCCGCGAGCTGGATCTCCCGCGCGATGGTCACGCCGTCGTTGGTGATCGTGGGCGGCCCCGTCAACTTCTCCAGCACCGCGTTGCGCCCCTTGGGCCCCAGGGTGACCTTGACCGCGTCCGCCAGGGTGTTGACGCCGAGTTCGAGCTGGCGCCGCGCGTCGACGCTGAACCGCAGCTGCTTCGCCATGATGACCTGCTTTCTACTTCGTGTGACAGGACGGCACCATGAGTCAGGGAATGAGGATTGCCCGGCCGCGAACCTTGCCTGCGTTCAAGTCGTCGATCGCCTGCTGGAAATCATCCAGCCGGTACTGAGCGGTGTGCAGCTTCACCTTGCCCTGCGCGGCAAGCACCATCAGGTCCTGCAGGTCGGTGTACGAGCCGACGAGGTTGCCGATGAAGTTGATCTCCGTCGAGACGATGTCGATCGTCGGGATGTCGATGTTCTCGCCGTAGCCGACGACGTAGTAGTTCCCCGCACGGCGCAGCATGCGTACGCCTTCGGCGGTCGATCCGCCTTCACCGACGAAGTCGATGATCGCCTCGGCACCGCGGCCGCCGGTCAGTTCGAGGATCTGCGCAACGTGGGTTCCGCCGGCGACGACGGTGACGTCGGCACCAACCTGCCTGGCCAGTTCGAGCGCGGCGGGATTGCGGTCCACCACGACGAGTGTCGCCGTGCTCATCGCCTTCATGCACTGGATGCCGATGTGGCCGAGACCGCCGGCGCCGATGATGACGCAGACTTCGCCAGGACGCAGCGCCCTGGCCGCCTTGGCGGCGGCGTGCTGCGCCGTCAGGCCGGCGTCGGCGAGCGCGGCGACGTCGGCGGGCTCCAGGCTGTCGTCCAGCTTGACGCAGGAGCGCGCCGACGTCAGCAGGTATTCGGCGTACCCGCCGTGGGTGTCGATCCCGGGGAACTGCGAGTTCTCGCAGTGCACGTCGTCGCCGAGCCGGCAGGCCCGGCACAGTCCGCACGTCATCAGCGGGTGCAGGATGACCTTGTCCCCCACCGAGACGTTCGTGACCGCGTCGCCGACCGCGTGCACCCAACCGGCGTTCTCGTGGCCGATCGTGTACGGCAGCGCGACGCCCGACTTCTCCGCCCACTGGCCTTCGAGGATGTGGATGTCGGTACGGCACACGCCCGCAGCGCCGACCTTCACCACGACGTCCAGCGGGCCGGCGATCTCGGGTTCGGCGACATCGTGCAGTTCGAGGCGCTGGTGGTACCCGGTTACCTGTACTGCTTTCAAGGCTGACTCCTGGAGTTGGTGATGGTCGGGGCGAAGCCGGACACCGCTCCCGCCGGGTCGCTGTCGGCGTAGCGGGTCGCGAGCAGACCCCGGCAGAAATGGGCGTTGCCCTCGATGGACACCCGGGTGGCCGTAGCCAAGCGCAACCACAGCGCCGAGTCGGACTTCGCGATCGGTTCGCCGTCGTGATCGACCATGACGCGTGCGTGCGCGTCGGTGGGAAGGCCTACGGCCTCACGGCGGCGCAGCAGGGCGGATTTCAGCGGCCCTTCGCCCACGTCGAACAATTCAAGCAGCGGCAGCTCCTCCATCGTCCAGACACCGCTGGCGAGGATCGACCGGCAGCACCGTTCCATCGCAACGAGGTGTGCCTTGCGCTGGAACGTCGTGCGCAGCTCGTCGAGACTGTCATCGGCCTCGGCGCCGAAGGTCCCGACGTAACCGAGCCCGGCGGCGATCCCAGAGTTGATCTTGTCCGAATCGTGGTGGTCGTCCAGCAGCACCCGAACCCGACTCGCGCCCGGGACGCGGCTCAGCGCGTCGTAGGCGTCCGCGACCATCAGATACGCGAAATTGGGGGCGCAGAAGGACGTGGGCAGGCGCAGGTGCACCTCGACGCCGTCGGCGTCGAGGTGCACCGAACGCACGAAACCCAGTTCCGTCACGGGTTCGTCGAGCTCCGGGTCCATTACGGTGCCCAGCGCCGAGATGACCTGGTCTTCGACGGACCGAACCGTACTGGTCATCACACACCCACTCCCGCGGAATCGGGCAGCCGAAGCTGCCGAGGCACGTCAAGGTCATACAGGGCGGCCGTGTTGAGACCCAGAATCTTCTTCTTCTGCTCCGTGGTGATCGGCGCGTACTCCGTCATGTCCTCAGGAATCTGGAAATCGACGAACTTCTCCACGAGCCATTTCGGCGTCCACAGCGCGTAGTCGCTGGCGAACAGGATCTTGTCCTCGCCGACCCAGTAGAGCAGTTCGCCGATGATCTGGGCGAAGTAGCGGGGCCGCGCATGGATGAACGGCATCGCGACCGCGAGTCCGCCGTACACATTGGACTCCTGGGTCGCGATCCAGCAGAAGTCCTCCAGACGCGGCAGGCCGACGTGTTCCACAACGAAGTTCAGCTCGAGGTAGTCGGTGGCGACCTTGTCGACGTCGGCAACGTCGAAGGCATCCCGGTCCAGCGGCCGGATCGTCGGTCCCTTGTGGACATGGACGTTCTTGATGCCCAGCTTGATGCACTCTTCGAGGTAACGGCGCGACCACGCATCGTCGAGCTTGTAGCCGCGCGAGTCGCCGTTCCATTCGGCCGTGTAGAGCTTGACGCCCTTGAGTTTCATCCGCTCCGCGTCGCGGCGCAGCTGCTCCAGACCGGCCTCGCCGTTGCGCGGGTCGTAGGCGTGGTTGTAGGTCAGCTTGTCCGGGTTCGCCTGCGCGAGCCCGAACGACTCCTCCGTCTGGCCGAACCCGTTCTTATAGAAGTCGTTGAGCAGCGTCGCCTGGAAGATGGCGTGGTCGACGTGCCCCTCATCGAAGAGGTCCTTCATCAGGCGTTCGCCGCCGTAGTAGGTATAGGTGTCGTAGTCCCAGATGACCTCTGCTGGACTCAGGTTCTTGTGGTAGTCGTAAAAGCAGTCGATGAACTGCTTTCCGTGCACGTTCTTGTGGTTCGACTCCCGGCCGTCCCAGATGTGGACGTGCCCGTCAACGATGTAGTAGCTCTCGCCATCCTTCTCATACATCGGAGAGATCGTCACCCTTCACTGTGGTGGTAAACGGCGGAACGACGGCGGGGCACACTGAGCGAATACCCCGCCACCGCCCTTAAATCCCTTTTCTGAACTCGGTTCGCGAAGCGGTTCCGGTAGGTGCCGGTTGCCCAGGTGACTGAACGGCTACGCCGCTTCAAAGACAAAGACCGAAACCAGGAACTTGTCCGAAAAAGCGGCCTCAGCCCTGTGCCAGCAGGTCGAAGCCGATGTAGTCGGCGGCGTCCTCCGGGTTTGCGAACAGCAGGGTGCGGTCATCCAGGTGCACCATCCGGCCGTAGTGGGTGGAACTGATCTCCTCGAATATCGAGCCGTCGAACTCCTGGCCGAGCACCCCGGTCAGCTCGTCGTAATCGAACTCAAGCAGCTTCGTGCCATCGACACGGATCATCGACGGGTACTCAACGAGCGAGACACCGTCCTTGGCACCCATCACGTCGGCGACCACACGGCCGATCGGAGTGTTCATCAAGGTAACCCCGCACCTGTTCGAGGCCCCAGCCTGCGAACCGAATTGCATATCGCTCACTTCTCCAACTCCTTCGGTGCGTCGATTCCGATCTCCTCGAGCAGCTGAGCGAACTTCTCCTTAGCCGCGTCGAACGAGTCCGCGAACGTGCGCGCCTTTTCCGCAGGCTGCGACCAGATCGGTTGCAGGGCTTGTGCGGCCGCCACGCAACGCGGCACCCACACCGAGAGCCACTGGCTGAACAGTTCCTTGTTGGCGGCGCCGTGCTCGCTGTCACGCGTAAGCATCTGGAACAGGGCGCGGGTGTAGGCCAGATCCCTGCTGTAGTCGTGCTCCCCGGTTCCGACAATGGTTGGCGTGGCGTAGTCGCCGTTCTTCGCCGCGATCTGCATGACCAGCTCGGAGCGGAAGAGTTGACCCACCAACTGCTCAAAGACGACGTTGGTGCCGAACAACAGCTCTGCCCAGTCGCCGACCGCGGTCAGCTCCTCCACGACCTTGCGGGTGGGCTGCCACTCCTCGGCCGAGGCCCACACCTCCTTGTGCACCGAGCCGTCGAAGGTACCCAGCGAATCGGACAGGTCAAGGTTGAACAGGGCAAGGTCCTGGGCGAACCTCATCTTGTGCGCGGCGTTGACGGCAACCGCGGTGTTGATCATGTTTGTCGGCCCGGAACGCTGGATCGAGGTGAAAACGTGCAGCGCCATCCCGTTCTCGGCGTGCATCCAGGCGCCCAAGTTGCGCGCGACGAACTTCTGCCAGGCGGGATTCCAGCTGCTGTAGGCGTTGGCACGTTTGGCGTTGGCCAACCCCAGGGATACCTGGCGCACGACCGCCGAGTTGTTGCGGAAGATGGTCTGCTCCCATTCCTCGTTGGGGTCGAGGAATGCGTGCCAGTTGGACGATTTCGCCTTGGTCCACTCCTGCGGATACCCACCTGGACCGTTGCCGAAGCCGTAAATCCACCCCTGACTCAGATGCCGCTCGGGATCCGGCTGCACGTCAACGGTCACGTCCTCGTACACCGTCGCCCGGAGCTTGGCCGGCTTGAAGTAGTTGTAACTGCGGCTCTTCGAGCTCGGGAACTCCAGGGCGCCGGCTTCGGAATCGGTGAACTCCACCTTCGGGAAGCTGCGCACGTTCGGCGCAGGCGTTGCACTGCTCGCCATGCGATATCTCCTCTGACATCTACTCGTCACGAACCGACGTGGTGAACTTGTCGTAGAAGACCTGATCATCGGGAACGCCCTGCCGCGCGGCCAGCTCCAACGCGGCATCCACCATGGGCGGCGGCCCGCACAGGTACACCTCAGTCCGAAGCAACTCGGGCTCCCGGGCCTCGACCACGTCGGTGACCATTCCGTCCTCGGCGGCGACGCCGAGTCCCTCAACGCCCTCGCTGGACTCCGAAAGAGCGACGACGAACTCAAAATCCGCAAGCCGTTCACCCAGTGCCCGGATCTCGTCGAGGTAGAAGAGATCCGCCGGGGTGCGTGCGCCGTAGTAGAACCGGATCCGGCGGGTATCACCGGTCTCGCTCAGGTGCCGCAGCAGGCTGAGCACGGGCGCCATGCCGGCCCCACCTGCCAGCAACACCAATGGCAGCACGTGCCCGTTCTTCAGGGTGAAACTGCCGTACGGCCCCGCCAGCTGGATCGTGTCGCCGACGGAGATCCCGTCGTCGAGCAACGCCGAGAACTTGCCGCCCTGGTATTTCTTGATGACGAACTCGATGTGGTCCGTTGTGGACGGAATCGTCGCCATCGAGAAGGACCGGTGCTCGTCGGTGCCCGGGATGGTCAGATCGGCGTACTGACCGGGCTTGAACTCGTACCCGGGCGGGTCCACCGGTTTGAGCTTGAGACCCACGATGTCGTGCGTATGCGGCACGATCTCGGTGACCTCGGTCCGGATCTGTTGCAACGGGGCGGAGTTGAGTAGCTCGTCCTGGTCGAAGTTGAGCAGCTCGATGGTGCAGTCGCTGAAGGCATGTGCCCGGCACAGCAGCACGTAGCCCTCTTCGACCTCGGCGTCGTTGCAGGCGAACGTCGAGTAGCGCTCCATCTGGATCTCGCCGTCCAGGACATAGGACTTGCACGCCGAGCACTGACCCTCACGGCAGCCGTGCATGAGATGGATGCCCTGCCGAAACGCGGCGTCGAGGATCTTCTCGTCCTCGCCGACCTCCATCTCGATGTCGACCGGTTCGAAGGAGATGCGATGCTTATCGGCCATTGCGCTCTCGTTTCTCGGGTGCGGACGGCGGTGGCCGCACCAGCCGGCACTCAAGTCACCGGCCACCGCCATCCGCTGGTCCTCAGGCCGTCAGGCGGTGGTGACGTTCGGGTTCGCGCGGTAGGCCGCTGCCCACTCCTGGCGTTCCTGATCCGTCATGTTGTTGAGGTTTACGTTCGGGCTGGCGAACTGGATGCCGCGAACGTCGTCGAGCGTCCACAGCTTCTTCGGGTCGTCCAAGTCCAGGTGCGGCTGCGGGACGAGGGTCTTGCCGTCGTCTCGGACGTAGCCCAGGTCCTTGACGATGTCGGCGAGATCGCGACCGTCGTGCAGCGTCTCCCATTCGCGGGTGCCCGTCAGCCGGCCCATGTTGGGGGTCTCCCGGCCTTCGTACTCCGGGCGGAATGCGACCTTGTCGGTCCAGTGGCAGGTCTGCGAGCAGTAGGTCCGCCACTGGTCGTCCACCTCGTCCATGACCATGTCCTCGCGCACGAGACACGGGACCATGCAGGTCCAGCAGCGGTGCGGGTACTCGTACCCGACGTCCTCGAACGCGATCGGCTTGTTGCGGCCCGGAAAGCGCAGCCGGTTGTAGGCCTCCCACCACTTGCCGAACTGGTTGTACCAACCCGGGTACTTGTGCTCGAACCACTCGAAGTCGGCATCAGTCATGCCGTCGATCCGCCAGTAGTTGACCGGCCATCCGGTGGCGAAGAACTGCGCCACCCGGTGGACGTAGAACTTGTTGGTGATGCGGTTCCACGCTTCCTCGACCAGGTCGTGCGGGATCACCAGGCCGTACTTCTCCAGCGGGAGCAGATAGCTGCGGTAGTAGTCGTCGTAGATCCACCGGCGCCACATCTCCGCGTAGGACTCGCGGTCCTTGCGGCGGTCCTTGGTGCCGTACTCGATGAATGTGCCGATCGCGGCGTCAACCACGCAGTGGTTGTTCCACCAGGCGTAGCGCAGGTCGCGCTCCAGCAGCGGGCGGTTGCGCTCGTCGGCAAGCGCCATCAGCAGGATCGAGTAGCCGTTGGAGATGTGCCGGGACTCGTCGGACTGCACCGAGTGGAAGACCGTCGGCAGCAAGTAGTCGCCGTTGGCAGCGGCCTCGTCGGGCATCGCGACGAACAGCGTGTTGGTGAACGCGGTCTCGGCGACGACGGTCAGGTAGATGTTGGCCGCGGTGATCGCGTCACCCGTGATGAACCCTTCACCGAACTGGCGGCCGATGGTGCCCGCGTAGTTGTTCGCGAACGCCTTCTCCGTGATGTCGAACCCGGCCGGGTCGATGTAGTTGTTCATGTACAGCTTCTTGAGGTTCATCTGGATCGTCGAGTGACGAACCTCGTCGATCATCTGCACCGCGAGCCCGTTGTGGATCTCCGGGTTCGGCACCGCGTCGATGGCCATCGGCATGGCCCGCGCGGCGGAGATCTCCGGGAACGGGATGATGGACAGGAACAGCTTCTGCCACTCCAGCCAGCGCTGCTGCACCTGCCGGAACATGTTCCCCCGGATCGCACCGTCCATGGCGCCGAAGACCCGGCTGTCCTTTTCCTCCTCCATCGGGAAGTACGACCGCATGATCTGCTTGAGCGGGTCCTTCTTCGGCGCCTTCTCAAAGGTGTAGTCGGTGCCGAAGCGCGTCGCTGGCGTCGCGAACGTCGGCTCCCACGATAGCTCGGTGATCTTGTTGTGCGCCTTGGTAAGACTCTGCCTGCTCAATTCAGCCTCCTTGAAACTGGGGCGTCGCCGCTAGGCAAGCCAACAACGAAGGCGAGTGTGTTGCGTATCTCGTGTAACTTCTGTCTCAATGTGAGACCGCGGGGTTTTCCGTGGACCGTCACGATTGCTCCGCTCGGTTGACGCAGCGCAGTGCCCGAGCGCGTGGACATCAAAGGAGACGGTGTGACGACGCGAGGAGACTGGCCCGACTCGCAGCGGATGAGTGAGCTGCGGGAGATGTTCCTGTCGCAGCCCGTATCTGGGCCGCCCGGCGTGCGGAAGATCATCTCCGCGTCCTGGTGGCGCGCGCTCGAGCACCAGGTCAACGCCGAGGAGCCGGCCCCGGCGTTCGTCGCTGACCGCGATGTGGAGAGCCTCCTGGTTCGCAGCGCCAAGCCCATCTTGGACCACCTGACCACCGAACTGGCCGCCCACCCGGTCGCCATCCTGCTCACCGATGCCAACGGGCTGGTCGTCAACCGCTCCAGCCCAGACCGCGCCCTCGAATCCGGGTTGGACCGGATCTCACTCGCACCCGGCTTCAGCTACACCGAGGAGTCCGTGGGAACCAACGGGATCGGCACGACACTCGAGTGCCAACAGCCGGTCCTCGTGTCAGGTTTCGAGCATTTCAACGGCTCGCTGGCGGACTTCGAATGCGCCGGGGCGCCGATCTACCACCCGATACGCAGGAACCTGGTCGGGGTGCTCGACCTGACGTCCTGGACGGGAGCCCCGGGCCCGCTGCTGCTCACGCTGGCACGTCGGATGGCCAAACAGATCGAAGACGCGATGCTCGCCGGCGCCGGCGCCCGCGAACTGGCGCTTTTCCGCGAGTACCTCGCCTCCTCTCAGCGCGGATCGGGCGCGATCCTGGCCGTCAACGAGGACGTTGTGATGATCAACAACCACGCCCAGGAGTTCTACGACGCGGCCGACCGGGCTGCGCTCATCACCCACACGGTCGACGCGGCCGGCTCGTCCAAACCGGTCACGATCGTGGCCGACCTTCCCTCGGGTGTCGTCGCACGGTTGGAGTACCGGCCGGTGTACAGCGGCTCCGTGCTCGCGGGTGGAGTGTTCCGGGTGAAGAACCACGCCGCTTCCCGGCGAACCATCGGACACGCGGAGCTGCACCTGCCAGGGGTGGCAGGTACCAGCCCGGCCTGGCGACAGGCGTGCTCCGCCGCGCAGGCGAGCCTCACCGGTCGGAACTGGCTGTTGTTAACCGGCGAGCGCGGCACCGGGAAAGCGGCATTGGCGCAGGCGGTCGCCCGGCGCCACGCCCCCAACAGCAGCCTGATCGTGCGGGACTGCGAGAGCGTCGACGACTGCGCGGCATGGGTGATCGCCCTTACCGAGGATGTGGCCGGAGGCATCGCACCGGCCGTAGTCCTTCGCCATGCCGACGCCCTCGGCGCCGAAGGCATTCGGCACCTCGCCGATCTGTTCACGACCTGGCAGGCGGCTCCCCCGCTGGAAGCTCCGGTGTGGGTCGCTGTCACGCTCAGCGACCGACCGCAAGACCCGGACGCCGCCGGCTGGCTGATGCCATTCTTCGCGCACACCGTTGAGGTGCCCCCGCTGCGGCACCGGAGCGACGACCTGCGTCACCTGGTACCGCACCTGCTGGCCCGCCACGCGAAGGGCCGGGACCTGGCGCCGTCCGACGCGTGCTTGCGGCAGCTCATGCGCCTGCCCTGGCCTGGCAACGTCCGCCAGCTGAACAGTGTCCTGACCGAGGTCTCGCGACGGCAGTGCTCAGGCACGATCGAGGCCACTGACCTCCCCGCGGAATGCCGAACCATCGCCCGGCGCCAGCTCACCCAGCTGGAGTCGATCGAACGCGACGCCATCGTCCACAGCCTCGCCACCCATGAGGGCAACAAAGAACGAGCCGCGGCCGACCTCGGCATGTCCCGCGCCACGATCTACCGCAAGATCCGCGCCTTCGGTATCCTGCCGAGCCACTGATGGCACCGGGCACCAACACAACCTGACCAGCAACCACCAAACCAGGTCCGGCCCACGTCGATCCCCGCACCAAGCCCGGATTCCCCGCCGTTCAGTTCGGCGTGATGATGACCTTGCGGGCCTCGTTCGCGGCGACGTTTTCGAACACGTCGTAGGCCGCCTCGATGTCGTCGAACGCGAACCGGTGGGTTCCCATCCTGTTCCTACGGGATGCGCCCGCTGCGACCGCCGGCCTGGTCGGCTGACCTCTGCCTGGGGCACTCCCCACCCCGTCCTCCGTGCATCCCGCTCAGGTTCCGGCCGTCAGCCCAGGGCGGCTCGGCGGACCTCGCGGATCGCCATCGGGACCGACTCGAGCAGGGCGGACGCTCCGATCGGGGCGCCGACTGCGGCCGGGTCGTCGGATGCGCCGTGCGCGGCGAGGTCAGCGGCCAGGGAGTGCACGTGGGCGGCGTAACCGCAGGCCAGCCAGGGTTCCACGCCGCTGGCCAGGAGCGCTCCGATCAGGCCGGTCAGGACGTCGCCGGAGCCGGCGGTGGCGGGCCAGGAGTGCTGCGCGTCGTTGACCAGCACCCGGCCGTCCGGAGCGGCGACGATCGTCGTGTTGCCCTTGAGCAGCACCACGGCGTCGAAGCGCGCGGCGACTTCCCGCGCTGCCTCGACCCGGTCCGCGCCCAGCTCGTGCCCAGCGAGCCGCGCGAACTCACCGGCGTGCGGCGTCAGGACCAGCGGGGTGTCGGGGTCGCGGGCGTCCCAGAGCGTCGGGTCGTTGGCGAACAGGGTGATCGAGTCGGCGTCGGCGCACACCGGCCGCCCGGATTCCAGGACGTGCTGCAGGACGTCGCGCCCGCTGGCGCCGAGGCCGATCCCCGGGCCGACGGCCCACGCCTGCACGTTTCCGGCATCGCGGACCGACCCGGTCGCCACCACCTCCGGCCAGCGCGAACGCACCACGTCGGCGGCCGGACCGGCGTAGCGGACCATGCCCGCGGTGGCCTGCACCGCGGCCCCGCTGGCCAGCACCGCAGCACCGGGATAGGTCGCCGAACCGGCGGCAACGCCGATCACGCCCTGGGTGTACTTGTCGTCAGTCGGCCCCGGAACCGGCCAAGCCGCACCGATCTCGGCCGGTCGCAGCACGTAGAGCTCGGGTTCCGGCAGGTAGTCGTCGAGCCCGATGTCGACGACCTCGAGCTCACCCGAGCGCACCGCGCCCGCGCCCAGCACGTGGCAGGGCTTTCGGCCGCCGAAGGTCACCGTCAGATCCGCCGACACAGCCGGTCCGTCGACGGCCCCGGTCATCGGGTCGACGCCGCTGGGCAGGTCGACGGCGATCATCGGCACCTCCACCCGCCGAACGAGCTCGGCCGCCGTCGGCCGCAGCGACCCGCGTGCGGACAACCCGACGATCCCGTCGATCGCCACGTCGGCCCGCTCAACGGCGTCCGCCGCATCGGCACCGATTCCTGAGGTGTCCGGGCTCGGACCTTCAGCCGACACCGCCCGGCCACCCGCACGCCGCAGCGCAGCGAGTCCAGCGGCGTGCGCCTTCTCCGGTGCGAGCAGCACGGCGGTGACGCCGACTCCGCGGCGGCGCAGGAAGGCTCCCGCCCACAGCGCATCGCCGCCGTTGTTCCCGGCCCCGACCAGCAGTGCAACGCGTCGACCGGAGACTCCGCCGGTGACGTCGGTGAGCACGCGCGCGGTGTGGACGGCGACCGCGTAGGCGGCGCGGCGCATCACGACCGGTTCCGGCGTCTTGGCGAACAACTGCTGTTCAGCCGCGCGGATCTGGTCCGGGGTCCAAACTCCGTGCATCGCGTCCTCCCACATCACCGCACGACGATTGCGCACAGTCTGCCCGTCACCCCGCCAACGACGAACAACCCCACTCCTCCTGGGCATTTCACCCGCCGGTTCCGCCGCGACCACTCCAGACCACAGTTTCGATTAAAACTGTGGTCCTCTGGCGTGTCGGGCGCCCGACACGCCAGAGGGCGTGGACAGGTTCCAGGTCCTGTGGACAACTTCCGCAATTCAATGGAAATTGGACGTCCAATTTCCATTGAATTTGCGTCCCCACGTGACGAGGGACGCACGAATGCGAATCACTCGACGGTGACGGACTTCGCGAGGTTTCGGGGCTTGTCGACGTCGTAGCCGCGGGCCCGGGCGATCTCCGCCGCCAGGACCTGGAGCGGGATCGTGGAGACCAGCGGCTGCAGCAGGGTCGGGACCGCCGGGATGGTGATCAGCTCGTCGGCGAACGGCCGCACCGTCTCGTCGCCCTCTTCGGCGATCACGATGGTGCGGGCGCCGCGGGCCTGGATCTCGCGGATGTTGGACACCATCTTCTGGTGCAGCAGGGACCGGCCGGTCGGCGACGGCATCACCACGACCACCGGCAGGCCCTCCTCGATCAGCGCGATCGGACCGTGCTTGAGCTCACCCGCCGCGAAGCCCTCGGCGTGCATGTAGGCGAGCTCCTTGAGCTTGAGCGCACCCTCCAGCGCCACCGGGTAGCCGACGTGGCGGCCCAGGAACAGCACCGCCTTCGAGTTGGCCATCTCCTGACCGAGCTTGCGCACCTGGTCCACGGTGGAAAGCGTGCGGCGCACCGCGTCGGGCATCGACGCCAGCTCGGAGTACTCGCGCGCCACCTCGTCGGAGTACTTCGTGCCGCGCGCCTGCGCCAGAGCCAGGCCCACCAGGTAGTTCGCCGCGACCTGCGCCAGGAACGTCTTGGTGGCCGCGACGCCGATCTCCGGGCCGGCGTGGGTGTAGAGCACCGCGTCGGACTCGCGCGGGATCTGCGCGCCGTTGGTGTTGCAGATCGCCAGCACGCGCGCCCGCTGGGTGCGGGCGTGGCGCACCGCTTCCAGGGTGTCGGCGGTCTCGCCGGACTGGGAGATCGCCACCACCAGGGTGTCGCGGCCCAGCACCGGGTCGCGGTAGCGGAACTCGCTGGCCAGCTCGACCTCGACCGGCACCCGGCACCAGTGCTCGATGGCGTATTTGGCGAGCAGCCCGGAGTGGTAGGCGGTGCCGCAGGCGACGACGAAGACCTTGTCCACGTCGCGCAGGTCCTGCTCGGTCAGCCGCAGCTCGTCGAGCACGATGCTGCCGTTGGTGAAGTGCCCGCGCAGCGTGTTCTCGAGGGCCTCGGGCTGCTCCTCGATCTCCTTGAGCATGAAGTAGTCGTGGCCGCCCTTCTCGGCGGCCGAGAGGTCCCAGTCCACGCTGAACGGCTTGGTCTCGACGTCGACGTCGTCGAAGTCGGTCACCCGGTAGCCGTCGCGGGTGATGGTGACCACCTGGTCCTGGCCGAGCTCCACCGCGTCGCGGGTGTGCTCGATGAACGCCGCGACGTCCGAGGCCAGGAAGTGCTCGCCCTCACCAACGCCGACGACCAGCGGCGACGAACGACGCGCCGCGACGACCTTGTCCGGCTCAGCGGCGTGCGTCACGACCAGCGTGAAGGCGCCCTCCAGGCGACGCGCGACCGCGCAGACGCTGGCGCTGAGGTCACCGGCGGTCGGTCCGCTGGTGTAGGCCGCGGCGACCAGGTGCGCCGCGGTCTCGGTGTCAGTGTCGCTGGCCATCTCGATGCCAGCGGCTTCCAGCTCGCCGCGCAGCGCGGCGAAGTTCTCGATGATGCCGTTGTGCACCACCGCCACCTGTCCGCTGGCGTCGCGGTGCGGGTGGGCGTTGCGGTCGGTCGGCGCGCCGTGCGTCGCCCACCGGGTGTGACCCATGCCGCTGTGCCCGGCGAACCGGTCGCCGTCGACTTCGGCTAGCCGCTTCTCCAGGTTCGACAGCGCGCCGGCAGCGCGCTCCACGGCGAGGCCGCCCGCACCGTCGAGCAGTGCCACGCCCGCCGAGTCGTAGCCCCGGTACTCGAGCCGCCGGAGCCCGTTGAGCACCACGTCAAGCGCCTGGCGATGTCCTACGTAACCAACAATGCCGCACACTCGAGCCAGCGTAGCTAGTCCATATGGTCTGAACCTGTCCGAGTCGGTCTGCCGGGGGATCCCCGTGCGTGGCGGCTACCGCGTGCGCACGCGCGGGTCCGCTACCGTTGCTGACCATGGCCCGCACTGCCAAGAAGGCCCCGCCCGCGAAGAACGCGTTCGAAGAGCTGTCCCGCCGCGGACCGCACGACGTGCTGCACGGTGATCTGGCCCTCGTCGGCCTGCCGGGCATCGTCTGCACCCCGCGCAGCGGCCTGGGACTGCCCGCGATCGCGTTCGGTCACGGCTGGCTGCAGCCGCCGCGCCGCTACCTGGGCCTGCTCCGGCACCTCGCCTCGTGGGGCTTCGTGGTCGCCGCCCCGGCGACCCAGCGCGGGGTGCTCGCCTCGCACCGGATGTTCGCCACCGACTTGCGCACCGCGCTGGACGTCTGCGTCGGGGTCCGGCTCGGCGAAGGCGAGATCAGCGTCGACGAGAAGAAGTTGGGTGTCGCTGGTCATGCGATGGGCGGCGGGTGCGCGGTCCTGGCTGCGGCCGAGGACGAGCGGATCCGCGCGGTCGCGACGATGGCCGCTGCGGAGACCCACCCGTCGGCGTTCGAGGCCGCCGCTCAGGTCAAGGTCCCCGGTCTGCACATCGCGGCGGGCAACGACCTGCTGGCTCCGGCGGTGTCCAACGCCGAGCCGATCTCCCAGGCCTGGGGCGGTCCGGTGCAGCTGCGCAACGTGCGGAAGGCCAGCCACCTCGGCTTCACCGAGGGCAAGCACTGGACCCAGCTAGTGCTGCACGGCAAGTCCGAGTACGCGACCCAGCGGTCGACCAAAGCCCTGCTCACGGCCTACTTCCTGAGCACCCTGGCGGGCGACCGCCGCGGCGAAGCCCTCCTGTCCACCAGCATCAAGGGCACCCAGATCGACCAGGACCACACCCGCGGCGAGCTCACCGCTGCGTGACGGGGTCGTGAGTGTTCTGGCGCCCCAGAACGCTCACGACGCTGATCAGAACCCGGCGGCGAATTCCTCGGCGACCGCCTTGGCTGCCTTCTCGGCGTCAGCGGCCGGCATCCGCTCGTCCTCCCACGAGTAGCCCTTGTCGTAGCCGTCGTAACCGACCTGGACGACGGTGGTGCCCTTGCGGAACACCAGCAGGGCCTGCTTCACCTCTGTGCCGGTCGCCAGGAACGCCTCGTCCCACGGGCCTTCCACGTCGGTCACCTTCTCCGCGCGCGCACCGTCGGTGTTCCGGTAGGACTCGAGGGTCTCCTCGGCTTCCGCGACGGCGTCCTCGGGATCGCTGCTCACCGCCTTGGACAGGGTGATGTCCAGGTAGCGCTCGTTGTTGCCGTCCTGGCCCTTCGTCGCCCGCCACATGCAGCTCGCGAAGGTGCTTTCGTCCGAAGTGGACTGATCGATGAGGTTGCTGGTGTGCAGCTGGCGCAAGGTCGCCTCGCTGACCCAGTCGCACGGCGTGTCCGCGATCTCGCCCGAGGCCTCCTGCCCGGCGGGCTCGTTGATGATGCCGTGCCGCCAGTAGAAGTAGCCGCCAGCGATCCCACCGACGACCAGCAGGAAGATCAGGCCGAGCACGATGAGCACGATGCACCCGGCCCGGCTCTTCTTCTTCGGAGCCTGCTGCCACTGCTGGAACTGCGGCTGCTGCTGCGGAAACTGCTGCGGCTGCTGGGGAAACTGCTGGAAGCCCTGACCCTGCTGAGGCCCCCACTGAGCCGGCTGTTGCGGATGCACCAGCAGAGCTTAGACGCCCCACCCAACCCAACCACCCGCTCGCGGCTCAGAGACCCGCGGCGACCTCGGCTGCGGCATCGAGCGCGGCTTTCTCCGCTTCCGGCAGGGGCATGTTACTGCCGCCGAAGAAACCCTTGTCCCAGCCGCTGTAAAAGACCTCCGCGGTCTTGGCGCCCTTACGCATGTAGACCTCGGCGTGACCAAATCGTCCGCTCAAGACGATGAAAGCCTCGTCACCAAGCCCACTGATCGGTTTCACCTCACCACCTACCTGTTCCCGGCGCCGCTCGATCACCTCCTTCGATTCGGCCAAGGCCTCGGACATCGTGGGATACAGCAGCTCGTTGCGCGAAGGGTCGCTGACATCGACCGAGAGCATCCGTTCGTTGGTGCCGTCACGCCCCTTCGTCGGTTCCCACGAACAGCTGAAGCTACCGGCGTCGGGCAGGCTGGAACTCGTAGCCGGGTCGGGGTTCGTGACGTGCAGACGCTGCAGCGTCTCGTCGCTGACCAGGTCGCACTCCGCTGCCAGGGTCGCGTTCGACGGTGATGTTCCAACCGGATCCGTGTACTTCAAATACCGCATCAGGAGATAACCGCCACCGGCGAGCAAAACCAACGCCCCGGCGCAGATGCTCAGGACCAACCAGAGGCGGCCGCGTCGTTTTCGCGGCGGCTGCTGGGGAAACTGCGGATACCCGGGCTGCGCCTGCGGATATGGCTGTTGCGCCTGCGGAAACCCCTGCTGCGGATACGGCTGTTGGATCGGCTGCTGAGGAAACTGGCCGCCAGGCGGAGTCCCCCAAGAGCCCGGCTGCTGAGGATGCACGAGCAGAGCGTAACGAACCAAACCGCCAAGCTTTGGCTGAACAACGTGAAAAGAGGGGCGCGATGTGCACCGCGCCCCTCTTTCCTCACCTCAGCCAGCTCTGGTTCTCGAAGTCGTCGTCATCGTCGAAGGACGGCTGACGACGCGATCGGGGCTCCGGTTTCGGCGCTGGTGGCGGGGTCGGAGCCGCAGCCGGTGGCGGGGTCGGCTGCGGGTTCTGACGACCGAACCGTCCAGCTTGGACGTTCCAGCCGCTGTTCTGCTCCGGCGCAGCCTGCGGTGTTGCCGCAGGCTGCACAGCGCGATCGGCGTGCACCGGCTGACCAGATGCCGACTGCGCTGTTGTCTTTGCTGCTTCATCAGCACGCTTCTGCTGCGTGTACAGCTGTTGCGAGAAGCGCTCGACCTCGGGGTCGGCGTCTTCGACCTCCGGTTCCTCACCGACCGAGATCTCCGAGAGCCCGCTCTTCGAGTCAAGGCTGCGCAGATGCGCGGCGCGCTCCCGAACGCGCTCCACGAGCTTCTGCGCCTTCTCGGAAGCCTCCTTGGCGCCCTTTTCGCCCTCCTTGGCGGATTCTCGCCAGGATTGCTCGATCGCATCGGCTCGCGTCGCGTGCTGCCTGGTCAGGCCTTCCATCGAGTTCCGGAAAGCCTTGGCGTTGTCACTGAGGGCGGTCACCGACCCACCTCTCCGTCAGCTCTGCGTCCATGCCTCACTTCTCACGATCCTCGCCGAGCACAGACTGGAAACGGACATTGGAAGCCTGGACGCCGTCGTCGAACAGCTGCCCTTGGGTGCGCCACGGGCTGGAGTTGGAGCGCTCCTGCTCACCACCGCCCTGCTGGCCGCCGTGACCGCCGCCCATCATGCCCATGCCCCCCATCATGCCGCCGCCACCTGCGCCACCAGCAGCACCTCCGACCGCGGCACTCGGGTTCTGGCCCTGCTGGTGGGACTGCGGCGGGCCCGCGGCCGGGTCGCCGCCCATCGAGGACACACCAGTGGCCCCCTGCGGCTTGCCACCGGCGGGCGCATCACCGAACGAGGACACCCCCGTCGCGCCACCAGGGTGCTGCCCGGGGATACCTCCGCCGGGCTGCGGACCAGGGGCGTCACCACCGAAAAGCTGTCCGGAGCTGCTGCCGAACGAGTTCTGCACACCCTCGCCCATCGGGGTGAACGAGCTCATACCCGCAGCCTGCGGCGTAGTGGCCGCCGGCGTGTCCATGCCGACACCGCCCGGAGCTCCGTCGGGGTTGAAAGCAGGCATCGTGGTAACCCCACCGCCGCCAACGCCACCAGCACCGCCGCCAACGCCACCAGCACCGCTGCCGAACGACCCGTCGGCCGGGCCTGGCGCGCCCCCACCACCGGGTGCAGGACCGAATCCGCCTTCGCCGACGGGCATCGCACCAGCACCGCCCTGCCCCGGCACGCCAGGGCCGTTGTCCGGTGCGGGCATTGTGGACGCCTCCGGCATGGTCCCGGCAGGACCGCCTGGAGTGGGCATGCCGGGCGAGTCCTTGCCGAACTCGATCGTCTGGTTCATCGGTGGCTGGCCGTTGCCGTTGTCGACGCTGACCTTGATCTGGCCTTCAGGCGTGCGCTCGAGGGTGAGCGTGCGGCCGTCCTCCTCGATCACAGCCTTGCCATCCGGCCCGGCCTGAACCTGTTCCGGCCCCTGACCACCAACGCCAGGCGCTCCGCCGGGCCCGGGGACCTGGCCAGCCTGGCCGGGCAGAGTCTGCGGCGCGCCGGTTCCGGGCTGCCCCGAGCCGTCCTGCTTGCCGAAATCGACCTCGTAGGTCTTCGGCTTACCGTCCGGGCCCATCACCTCGACCTTGGTCTTGCCGTCCGGACCGGGCTCCTGAACGCTCACTGCATCCTTGCCCTCGCCGAGCGTGACCTTCTCCTGGTCGCCAGTGGAACCACCGCCGCCGCCTTCACCAGGCATTGGCATCTCCGGCGGCTTAGGCATCTCCGGCGCGTCCGGCGGCTTGGGGATCCCGCCTCCGCCGCCTTCGCCGATTCCTCCGCCGCCACCACCACCGCCACTGGTGCCACCACCACCAGCGCCGGTACCACCACCGCCGCCAGCGGTGTTTCCGCCGCCCTGATCACCGGCCGGCTTGTCGCCGTTCGGCTTGTCCCCGCCACCGTCCTTGCCACCGGGGTTCTGGAACGGGTTCTCCTCGGCCTTGGACAGCTCGTCGTTCAGCTTCTTCCAGGCCTCGTCGATGTTCTTCTTGGTCTCGTCGCAGAGCTTCGTGAAGCTCTCGCAAACCGCTTCGACGCCCTTAGCGCAGAACGACTCTCGAGTGACGTCGCGGCACTTCTCCTCGATCTGGTCCTTCACCTTGTCGGTGAGATCGCCCCAGCAACCGTCATCGATCTGCACGTCCCAGATCGCGCACGCCTGCTTCAGGATCATGTCGTCTTCGGTGCCGTTGCCGACCTGGATGGTGATGTCCCAGTCCGACTTCGCCTTCCCCGCGATCTGGTAGACCTGCTCGTTGTAGCCCAGCACCGCCTCGGCCTTTGCGCGGATCATCTCCGCGACCGCCTTGACGGTGTCCTCCGTCATTGACGCCGCGTCGCTGACGGTGGCGATGACCCGCTCCTGCGCGGTGGGCGTGAACTTGGCCGAGAAGAAGTCCTGAGAAGCGTCCGATGCCGCGCCGGTCCAGCTCTTCCACAGACCGCTCATCTTGTCGGACATGGTCTGCATCGACTCACGCATGCCCTTCTCGGCAGCTTTGAGGTCGTCGATGTTCTTGGCGAACTTGTCGAAGTTCAGCTCGCGCTGCTCGTCATAGCGCTTCTTGATCTCGTCGAGCTCCGGGACCAGCTGCGGAGCGTTCTTGTAACTCTGGATCTTCTTATAGAGCGGAAGCCAGGTGTCGAAGAACTTCATCCCCGGGTTTCCGGCGTCGAGCAGTTCGTCGCCGGTCTTCGCGCCCGCGCCGCCGTTCTCACCGTTCTCGGCCTTGCGCTTGCTGTCCTCGAGAGTCGCCTTGCCCTTATCGACGGCCTCGTCGTTCTTCTTCCGCTTCTCGCCCGCCTCGTCAGCAGACTTCTTGGCCGTGTCGAACTTATCCCGAAGGTTTTGCTGGCGGTCGCTGGCGTTCGAAATGCCTTCGCCTAGAACCCTCCAGTACCCATCGTCGTACTTCTCGAGGTACGGCTCCACTTCGTCACGAGTACCGAAGAGACGCCAGTCATCCTCGGCCCCATACGCGAGCGCCAAGTCGCGCTTCTGGTCGTCCGGGACTTCCGGGTCATCAAGGACCTTCTTGATGTCCTTCCACTCCGGCAGCGGCTTTTCGTCGTCAGCCATCAGTTACCCCCAGAAGACTTGACAGTCTCCGCCGCGTCAGCGTCGGACCAGTCGTAGCCGGCGCCGGTCTTCTCCAGCTTCTCGGCGAAGTCGTCCATGGCATCGGCCATGCTGGCCACGCACTTGCCGATCTTGTTCATGGCTTCCTGGTACGGGCCGAAGTTTCCCGTGTGCGCCTTGCCGAAGTCGGCTTGCCCCATGCCCATGTCGCCGATCTTCTTGCTGTGGTCGTCGCGGACCGGGTCCGCAGCCCCCCTGATACTGCCCGCAGCGGATGTGAATTCACCCGCGTTCGCCCCGAACCCGGACAACCTGCACCCCTCTCGTCACTAATGCCGTCCATCTCCCGGACGGCGACGTCGGCAATCGATTCGACGCCCATCAAGACCATCTAGTTCCTCATCTTGACAGGTCTGACTGTGCGAAATGCCGGAAAGCGACAAGGTGCTTGCATCCGCGAAGAGACCCCGCTTACTGCGGCGGGTACGGCCCCTGCGGGGGTTGGCCGAAGCCCTGCTGCGGGGGTTGCTGCTGGAAGCCCTGCTGCTGGAAGCCCTGCTGGGGCGGGTACTGCTGGGGGTGCGGCATCTGCGGCGGTTGACCGTAGCCCTGCTGGGGTGGATATCCCTGCTGAGGCGGGTAGCCGAACTGCCGCAGGTGCTGCATCGACCGCTTCCGACGGCTGCGCGGGATCACGATCGCCGCGACCACCCCTCCGACGACCAGCAAGAAGAGCAGGATGACGATCAGTTCCCAACCACCTGGCATGCGTTTGATGTTGCCAGAAGGCCCAACCCCGGATCCGCGGAACTCGTCAGATCACTGCGGCGGGAACGGCCCCTGCGGGGGTTGGCCGAAGCCCTGTTGCGGGGGTTGCTGCTGGAAACCTTGCTGCGGGGACTGGGGGAAGCCCTGCTGGGGCGAGTACTGCTGCGGCTGCTGGACGAAGCCCTGCTGTGGGTTGACCATCGGCTGAGACTGGGCACCGAGCTTGCTCTTGACGATCAAGAAGGCAGTCAGCGCACCCCCGCCAGCACCGAGGACCAGGCAGATCAACATTGCGATCAGAGCGGGCACAACTTCCTCCTGCGAAACGTCACTGCTGGTAGGGCCCGTAACCGAAGCTCTGCTGCGGCGATTGCGGAGGCATCGACTGCGGGAGCCGCTGCCGGGCTGATTTCTTGATCATCATGTTCGCCACGATCGCTGCAACGCCAGCACCAGCGGCCATGCTGAGGACGGCCACGATCAAGAACATGCCGTACAGCACAGGTGCCTCCCCTCTTCGAGTTCGGGCACCGAACCTATCTGAGGCAGTGCGTTCGGCGCTGGGAGGTCGATCGATTCGACTCCGCACATGCGGAAACGCCCGCGCACCTCGCCGGTTGGGCGAGCGCGGGCGGATTCGCGGGATCAGTAGCCAGCGGCGGGCAGGAAGAGGTGCAGGCCCCAGCTCTGAGCCAGGACGACGGCGAGCAGAGTCCCGACCGCCAGGACCACCAGCGGGAGGACCAGGACCATCAGGAGGTCGCCGAAGAACTGCCCTCGCACGGCGGGGTCAACTCCGCTGTCGGCGGTTCACGAACCAGGACCTGCCCTCGTGCGCTGCGTTGACGGCCTTGAGGCCGGCTATCGCGAGCGCGGAGAAGATCACGAGCCCGACGACGAGCCCGACAGCGACGAGGCCCACGAACATGGCGACAACGATGGCACCCATGTGATCACGGTCTCACAAATCTGACTGCCAAGGAGACTGAGATCACAAAGTTCACCGGATCGCGGCAACGATTTCGGCCAACCGCTCAGCGGCGGCCTGCGCGCGCTCCTCCGTTTGCGCCTCGACCATCACCCGGACCAGCTGCTCGGTGCCGGACTTGCGCAGCAGGACGCGACCGGTCTCGCCCAGGTCAGCCGAGGTCTCCGCGATCGCCGCGGTGACCTCGGGCGCCACGACCGCCGCCGCCTTGTCCGCCACGCGGACGTTGATCAGCACCTGCGGGAGCCGACGCATCACCTTGACCAGGGACGACAGCGGCGTGCCGGTGGCCGCGACGCGACCCATCAGGCGCAGCGCGGTGAGCAGGCCGTCGCCGGTGGTGGCGTGGGCGGGCAGCACGACGTGACCGGACTGCTCGCCTCCAAGGGCGAACCCACCGGCGCGCAACTCCTCCAGGACGTAGCGGTCGCCGACCGCCGTGGTGCGCAGGGACACTCCCTGCTCGCGCATCGCCAGGTGCAGGCCGAGGTTGCTCATGACCGTCGCGACCAGCGTGTCGTCGGTGAGCTCGCCCGCTTCGCGCATGGCCACCGCGAGGACCGCCATGATCTGGTCGCCGTCGACCACCGCGCCGCTGGCGTCCACCGCCAGGCAGCGGTCGGCGTCACCGTCGTGCGCCACACCCAGGTCCGCGCCGTGCTCGACCACCGCAGCCTGCAGAACGTCGAGGTGGGTGGAGCCGACGCCGTCGTTGATGTTGAGGCCGTCCGGCTCGGCGTTGATCGCCACCACGTCGGCGCCCGCGCGGCGGTAGGCCTCCGGCGCCGCGGTCGAGGCCGCGCCGTTCGCGCAGTCCACCACGATCTTCAGGCCGTTCAGCGGCTGTGGGGCGGCTTCGAGCAGGTGGTCGACGTAGCGCTGCACCGCGTCGGTGACGTCGCGGACGCGGCCGACGTGCGTGCCGGTCGGGCGCTCGACCTCCTCGTCGAGGCGCGCTTCGATCTCGTCCTCGACGGTGTCCGGCAGCTTCTGCCCACCGGCGGCGAAGAGCTTGATCCCGTTGTCGGGCATCGGGTTGTGCGAGGCGGAGATCATCACGCCGAGGTCCGCGCCGAGCTCGGCCACCAGGTGCGCCACCGCCGGGGTAGGCAGCACGCCGACCCGCAGCACGTCAGCACCGGCCGAGGTCAGGCCTGCTGTGACGGCTGCCTCGAGCATCTCGCCGCTGGCTCGTGGGTCGCGGCCGACGAGCGCCACGCGGCGCTTCGAATCGTCGCGGTCGTAGAGCACCCGGGCCGCCGCAGCTGCCACTGACATCGCCAGTTCCGGGGTCAGGTCGGCGTTGGCCAGTCCACGCACCCCGTCGGTGCCGAACAACCGAGACATCAGCAGCAAGTCCTCCTCGTACATCGGCGCGGGCCTGCCCCTCCAGAGGCATCCCGATGATCAAGTCCGCAACTTCCATTGAAATCGCACGTGTGATTTCCATGGAAGTCGCGGCACGAACCCCCTGTTAAACGACTGCGGGAGCAGTCGGTAGTCCACGTAGGACTGTCGACTGCTCCCGCAAATCGTATGAAATTCGCGTCAGCGCTTGCTGAACTGCGGCGCCTTGCGGGCCTTCTTGAGGCCGTACTTCTTGCGCTCCTTCTCCCGCGCGTCACGGGTGAGCATGCCGGCCTTCTTCAGCGCCGGGCGGTCGTCACCGTCGTAGGCGACCAGCGCACGGGCGATGGCCATGCGCAGCGCGCCGGCCTGGCCGGACGGGCCGCCGCCGCGCAGGGTGGCCAGCACGTCGAAGCCCTCGAGGCGCTCGACGGTCACCAGCGGCTCCTTGACGATCTGCTGGTGAACCTTGTTCGGGAAGTACTGCTCAAGGGTCTTGCCGTTGAGCTTGAAGCTGCCACTGCCCGGCACCAGCCGGACGCGCACCACGGCCTCCTTGCGGCGACCGACGGTCTGCACCGGGCGACCGGTCGGCACCGGGAGCGGCGCCGGAGCGGCCTCGTCGGTCTCCGCAGCCTCGTCGGCCTCGGTGGTCTCCGCAGCCTCGTCGGCCTCGGCGGTCTCCGCAGCCTCAACGGTCTCGACGGTCTCTTCGACCGTCTCCTCCGGGGCGCTCACTGCCTCTTCCTGCTGAAGTTCGTCAGTCACTTCTGGACCTTCGCCTTAATCTCGAACGGCTGCGGGTTCTGGGCCTGGTGCGGGTGCTCCGAACCGGCGTACACCTTGAGCTTCTTGCCCATGGCGCGGCCGAGCTTGTTCTTCGGCAGCATGCCCTTGATCGCCTTCTCGAGCAGCCGCTCGGGGTGCTTCTCCAGCACCTCACCGAAGGACTGCTTGCGCAGACCACCGGGGTAGCCGCTGTGCCGGTAGTGGAACGCCTGGTCCCGCTTGTTTCCGGTGAGGGCAACCTTGTCCGCATTGATGACGACGACGAAGTCGCCAGTGTCCACGTGCGGTGCGTAGGTCGGCTTGTGCTTGCCGCGCAGCAGCGTCGCGGCCTGAGTTGCCAACCGGCCGAGCACAACATCCTCGGCGTCGATCACGTGCCAGGCGCGGGTCACCTCGCCGGGCTTCGGGCTGTACGTGCGCACGGGTCTACCTCGTCGTCGTTCGCGTCGGAATCGTCAGTGCGGAGCCCGTCTCGATCACGTCGGTCGGTCCCTTTGTCGGGGAACCGGCACGTCCGTCAGCGCCGGCGCCGGGACCGTGATCCGCAGATCCGATCCTCTTGCGCGAGCTCCAGCCGCGCACCGCACAACAAAGAATGAGGGTACTTGGTGGCTTCTGGCCCGGTCAAAACGGGTCCTCGGTAGCGGGGTCGAGGACGTTGACCTGGTAGATCGCCGAGTTAAGAGTAGCAATGCCCGGAACCCACCCGCGGCGGGCCCCGGACGAAGAACGCGACCCCGGCGCAGTGCCGAGGCCGCGTGCACGCTCAGGGCGTGAGCTCAGCCACCGAAGCGGCTGGCGTTCTTCTTCTCACCGGCCTGGAAGGCCTCGTTGGCGGCGCCAACGGCCATGCCCATCTTGGCGGCGGTCTCCTGCATGTTGGCAGCTTCCTTGTCCCACTCCTGCTGAGCGGCGTGGTACTGCTGCTGCGCCTCGCCCTCCCAGGTGGAGATGAGCTTCTGGATCTTGCCCTCCAGGTCGTCCAGCTCGCCCTGGATCTTCTGGGCCGCGGACTGCAGGTCATCGGAAGCCTGCTGCAGCTCCGCGAAGTTGACGTTAATCTCGCTCATTGCGTTATCCCCTCAAGACTTCTGAAGAAAGTTGGAGTGTGCGACTGTCGAACGATCAGCCGTCGAGCATGGCGGTGATCTTCGAGATCTCCTGCGCCTGGTCCTCCTGGGTCTGCGCGTAGTCCTGACCCGAGGACTGCACGTTCTGGCCCAGCTCGTCCAGCTTCTGGATGATCTTCTTGCCGCTCTCCTGGTAGGAGTCCATCAGCTTGCGGAAGACGTCCGCAGCGGCGCCCTTCCAGTTCTGGACCGGACCCTCCAGCTGACCGTGCAGCTGCTGCAGAGCCTGCTCGACGGCGTTGCGCGCCTCGTCGATATCAGTCGAAGCCTGTGCGATCGCCTCGACGTCTGCACCAATTCCAGCCATCTCCGGATGACCCCCTTCAAACTCGCCATCAAGTTCGGATGAACCTGCGACGCAGACATTGCCACGTTCGGTTCCATGTTGTCCTGGATTTCTGCTGATCCCGTTGCTGATGTAAACGCTGATCGCGGAACGCGCAGGTCATCGCATGATTTGCGCTTGTGAAAAGTCTAGATCACTTCCATCGGACGGCGTTTGCTCTTGCGATTTCCGGGCTGTGGACGACTTCTCGGAGTCGTCGGAGTCACCTTCTGCGCGCGGATTTGCTTCGGCTAACTCGGGAACTGCGAGTCCCATCCGGTTGCGGTGCTCCAGAGCCGCCGCACGCTGGTCCCCGTCGCCGGTCGCACCGCGCTGTTCTGCGAGGTCCTCGGTGCTGCGCTGGAAATCGACGGCCCGGTGGTGCGCTTCGGCGCGAGCGCGATGCCCGCGTCCGACCGCCGCGGCAAGCTCGGTGCGGAATTTGCGGACCGATTCCGCTGCTTCATCCATGGCAATGCCTTCCCCGCTCCCGCGAGCGAATTCTCGTTCTGCACGGCGATGCGGAAGAAACGGCGGTATTCCGCCGCGGCGAATTCACCGCGGGTTCAGCCCGCCGCCAACGTTCCGACGACCTGCTCGCACGCGCGCGCCACGTCTTCCCGGTCGGCCGGTGCCCACTTGCAGCCGACGCTCACCTTGAACTGACCGCGGTAGAGCGTGTACCACTCGACGGTCGTCTCCGGCAGGGATTCCTGGTAGTACACCACCGTTCGGCCCGCGAAACTGGCGGTTGCGGTGAACTTGGAGAACGGTTTGCCCGCCGCGACGAGCTGGTCGTACTCGGTGCGCAGCATCTGCACGGCGCTGGCGCGGTCGGTTTCGGTGTTGAAGCTCATGCGGCCTTCCTCGACCGCGATCATCGATCCCTGCTGCTCGTCCTTGGGCTGGAGCAGCGTCTGGAACTTCGACGGGTCCGCGCCGCCGGCCACTTCCCAGGTGCCGGGGTACTCGAAGGAGTAGTCGAAGGCGTGCATCTGCTGCGAGGGCACGGCGGCGGTGCCGCTGTTGGTGAGCAGCAGGGCGGCGACCACCGCGATGGCGATGACGGCCGCGGCGCCGCCACCGATCAGCCAGGGCAGCTTGCTGCGCTTCGGTTTGGCCACCGGGCGCGTGGGGTCGCTGCCGCCGATGACGATGGTGCGGGCGCGGCTGAGCGAGTCGCCCGCGGTGATGCCGGGCTGCGGGGCGGGCACCGGCATGGCGCGGACCGTCTTCGTCCCGGCCCAGTCGCCGGCCGGGGCCAGGCCACCGGTGCGCTCCGGGTCGAGCCGCACCGCACGCAGCGCGCCGCGCGCGACGACGGTCTCCGGCTGGTCCAATGTGGTCGGAACCACTCCGGTGCGCTCGTGGATCAGTCGCGACATTAACGGGATCCGGCTGGATCCGCCGACGAGGAACACGCCGGCCAGCTGCTGGCGCGGCACCCGGCCCTCGCGCAGCGTGGTCAGCACCAGGTCTGCGGCGGCGCCCAGCGGGGCGGCGATCAGCGATTCGAGGTCGACGCGGGTGACGTGCGCGTCGGAGAACGGCGGGGGCATCGGCACGTCGGTGTAGGTGTGCCGGGATAGGGTTTCCTTCGCCCCGCGCACGTCCTGGCGGACCACGCGGCGGCGACGGCGGTCGGCCATCTCGCGGCCGTTGACGAGCTTGGCCCAGCCCTCGGGATCGGTGCTGGAGACGAGTTCGCCGATGTGCTCGAGCAGCGCCTGGTCGATGTCGGCGCCGCCGAAGTCCGGCCGACCGTGGGTGGCCAGGACTTGGAAGGACGCGCCCTGCTTGCGCACCACGCTGGCGTCCACGGTGCCGCCGCCGAGGTCGAGAACGGCGAGCGCGCCGCCGTCGGGAAGTCCGTGCCCGGCGGAGTGGAACACCGCGGCGGCGACCGGCTCGGGCACGAGCACGATCTCCTTGCCGAGTCCGGAGGCGGCTTGGCGCAGCTCAGCGGCGCGCACCGAGCCCCAGTCGGCGGGGTGGGTCAGGACCAGCAGGTCGACGGCCGCGCCACCGGCGAAGCGGCGGGCCTCGTTCACCGCGCGCTGCAGCACGGCGCGGATCACGTCGCCGACCTTCAGCACGGTGCTGCCCAGCAGCAGTTCGCCTTCGTCGATGCGGCGTTTCGGGTGCGGCTCGAAGCGGGCGGGGTCGACGGCGGCCTGCCGCTCGGCCTCGTGACCGACGAACAGCGTGCCGTCGGCCGCGGCGAACACCGCGGACGGGACCAGCGGTTGACCGTCGATGACCACGACCTGTGGTTCAGCGCCGCCGACCGAGACCACCGTGCATGTGCTCGACGTGCCGAAGTCGATCGAGACGTGCAGGGACACCCAGAACTCCTTCACCGTCGCCGGAGCCCCTGCCCCAGGCGACGTCGTCGTCCGACCGTCGATCGCTCGACGCGCCGACTCCCCTCGAGCACCCTAGAGCTTAAGGGTGCGAGCGCACCAACATCTGCCCCGGATCGGGCACCCACCACGAGACCCGGTCACCGCTGGTGACGGTCCCCGGAAGTCAGCTTTGCCTAATACTGCAACGGCAGTTCGATTGGTTCGTTGTGGATCATGGTTGTTGTGGTGGTTGATGTTGCTGTTGGGGAGTTGGATGGGTTGTGTGCGCGGAT